>JAJTGQ010000075.1 GCA_021299455.1 Flammeovirgaceae bacterium
CAAACGTTTAAAAAAGGGCTGTTGCAGCAGATGTTTGTGTAAATTGTCTGAATTGGGATTTGTAAGATTATAGGATGGTAGGATTTAATGCGAAAATAGAAGTATATTTTCTTAATCTTTATAATCTTCAAACCCTAAAAATTCTTTTTAAGACAATACATGGAAGGATTAAATGTATAAAAGAAAAAAATAGTAGAATGAGCCAAAATGAAAAAATCCTAAATCTCGAATCCTTAAAATCTTAATTCTGACAGTTTTCCAATCCTAAAATCATACAATCCTAAAAATCCTAATTCTGACAATTAATTCTGACAATGAAGTACGAAGAAGTCACTGGAAAGATAATTGGTTGTGCGATGAAAGTGCACAGCACGTTAGGCAACGGTTTTCAGGAAGTGATTTATCAACGTGCTTTAGCTATTGAAATGGAAAAGCAGGCATTGTCCTTTCAACGGGAAATGGAAATGGAGATTTTATACGAAGGGATAAACATAGGCACGAGGCGTGTCGATTTCTTTGTTCAAGATTGCATTATGGTTGAATTGAAAGCTTTGATTAAATTGGAAGATGTACACTTAGCCCAAGCCATGAATTATTGCCAAGCCTACAATCTGCCCATCGGTCTGCTTATCAATTTTGGCGCAAAGAGCTTAGAGTTTAAAAGAGTATACAATGTCAATCATCCCGAAAATAAAGCCTATAAAAAATAGTAGAACGAGCCTTAGCAATCCTAACATCCTTGAATCCTAAAAATCCTAATCCAGACAAGTGAGCCAATCTGAAGCTATACTAGAAAACAACCTCATAAAGCAACTGATAGGCTTGGGCTATGATTCTGTTCAAATTCATGATGGTGATGCATTGCTTTCAAATCTTCAACAGCAATTAGAAGCATTCAACAACACTACTTTCACCGCCAAGGAGTTTGGTGCTATTCTAAATCACCTGGCTAAGGGTGGTGTGTTTGAGAAGGCAAAGTCTTTACGAGATCGTTTTAATCTTGCCAAGGAAGATGGAACCAACTTTTATGTGCGGTTCTTTAACAATGAAGATTGGACAAAGAATTTATATCAGGTTACTAATCAAGTGCAGCAGCAAGGAGCGTTTCTCAACCGCTACGATGTAACGTTGCTTGTGAACGGATTGCCACTGGTACAAATTGAACTAAAGCGAAGAGGCATTGAAATCAAAGAGGCATTCAACCAGATCAGCCGCTACCAAAAGCATTCGTTCTGGAGCAATCATGGTTTGTTTCAGTATGTGCAGGTATTCGTAATTAGCAACGGGGTAAATACAAAGTACCTTGCTAATAACGAATTCCAGTCGGTGTTGCAAACATTTTTCTGGACTGATAAAGAGAGTAAGCGCTCCAGCGAACTAGGCGCTTTTGCCGATGCCTTCTTACATCCAGATCATCTAGGCAAGTTCATTTCGCACTATGTAGTGCAGAATGAAACGTTCAAGAACATGATGATCTTGCGGCCTTATCAATACTATGCAGTAGAGGCCATTATTAATCAGGTCAAGGCTAGCAATAGTAATGGTTACATCTGGCACACCACCGGTTCGGGAAAAACGCTAACTTCTTTTAAAGCCAGTCAAATCATTATGGACTTGCCGGAAGTTTACAAAGTAGTTTTTGTGGTAGACCGTAAGGATTTGGATTACCAAACTATGAACGAGTTCAATGCGTTCAAGAAAGACAGCGTGGATGTTACCAACAATACAGCCTCATTGGTGCGCCAGTTGGGTGACGACACCAAGTTAGTGCTCACCACGATTCAAAAACTGAACAACGCCATTTCAAAAGCACACTTCGAGAATAAACTCACCCACCTGCGGGAAAAGAAAGTGGTATTCATTTTTGATGAATGCCATCGTTCGCAATTTGGCGATACTCATGAGCGCATCACCAACTACTTTCAGAAAGCACAATTATTTGGCTTTACCGGCACCCCCATCTTTGCCGACAATGCCACTAAGAATGAACATGGTAAGCGCACCACTAAAGATTTGTTTGGTGAGTGCCTTCACAAATATGTGATTACCGATGCCATTCGCGATGAAAACGTATTGAGGTTCGGTATTGAGTACATCGGCAAATACAAACAGAAGAGCAACACCTTTATGGACATAGAGGTAGAAGACATCGACCGCCCAGAAGTGTGGGCCGATGAAAAACGTCTAACCAAGATTGTCGACTATATCATAGCCTATCACGGGCAAAAAACATTTGATAAAGAGTTCTCGGCCATCTTTGCCATTAGCAGTATCGAAAATCTCATCAAGTACTACGAAATATTCAGGAAGAAGAAGGAAGCCGGTGAACACGATCTAAGAATTGCCACCATCTTCACCTATGGCGCCAACGAAGATGATGAAGATGCGCAAGATATGCTTCCGGGTGATGAACTGCCAATGGCTGCTGAAGCTAAAGAAACTTACAAGTCAAAGCACACACGCGATAAACTAAATGGGTTTATCGGTGATTACAATAAACTGTACGGCACTAGCTTTTCAACGGATGATGATAAATTGTTTGAAGGTTATTTCAAAGATATCAGCAAGCGGTTAAAGGATCGCGAAAAGAAAACATTTAATAATGAAAAAGACAGGCTCGATATTTTGCTAGTCGTGAATATGTTTCTCACCGGCTTTGACGCAAAGAAAGTCAACACACTTTACGTGGATAAAAACCTGAAGCATCACGGCCTTATACAATCCTATTCCCGAACCAATCGCATTTTAGGGGAGAAGAAATCACAAGGCAATATTCTGGCTTTTCGGAATCTCAAAGATGCCACCGACAAGGCCATCACACTATTCTCCAACAAAGAAGCAATTGAAGAAATTATTTTGCCGTCTTTCGAAGCCATTGCCAAACGGTTCGATGAAGCATTGCAAGATTTATTGAAGGTAACACCAACTCCGCAAAGCGTGGATGAGCTGGTAAGCGAGGAAGATGAGGCTTCCTTTGTGGTGGCATTCCGTGCCTTATTGCGAGCTAAGAATGTGCTGGAGTCGTTTACCGATTTCAATTGGGCGAATCTGGGAATAGATGAAGAGATCTTTACATCATTCGAAACCAAGTACCTTGATCTGCGCGACAAGGTAAGGCGCGACAATTCAAAGGAAAAGACATCCATCCTTAATGACATCGACTTTGAAGTAGAGTTAATTCACCGCGACATCATTAATGTTGCCTACATTATCAAACTTCTCGCTAAACTGAAGCTAGCCAAAAAATCCGAACGCGAGCAACAAAAGAAAGCGATCATGGACATGCTCGGCAGCGATGTGCAGTTGCGCAGCAAGCGTGAGTTGATTGAAAAGTTCATTGATGAAAACCTTCCGAAAATACACGATGCCGATAACATTCAGGAAGAGTTCGAACAATACTGGCAAGAACAAAAAGTACTCGCCCTCGCCAAACTCTGTGATGATGAGAGCTTGGACAAAGAGCAATTCAAAGCGTTGATTGAAACCTACATTTTTAGTGGTCAAACGCCACTCAGGGATGAGGTGTTAAAGTGCTTAGGCGATCGCCCAAGTATTTTACAAGCGCGTGAAATAGGTGAGAGAATTATTCAAAAGATGAAGGAATATGTGGAGGTGTTTGTGGAGGGGATGGTGGCTTAGTATCAATGCCAACGAGTAAAATAACGTCCAATACTAATTGATAATAATTTCAAAATGGAGATATGAGGGATTTTGAGTTAACATCTTGGCAAAACGCTTTTATCGGAAAGTATTTGACAGATTCACCAAAGACTGCTACGTTAGTTTCTAAAGCTGGCATGGGTAAATCCTTCGTTGCCCTTAAGTTAATAGAGCTGTTGGCATTAAATAGAGGCCTAAAAAACCTAGTTATATTAAGTCCCTCATTAAACTTAAAGGAACAGTGGGCTAATTCATTGATAAAATATTTTGATCCTGAAATAAAACGTAACCTTACAATATTTAATGAGAACATTCACCAGCTAGGTAATGATGAAAAGAAAAGTCAATTAAGAGAACTATTGTTATCTAATACATTTATCCTTGTTGATGAATTGCACGCACCACAAAATAGTAAGTTGTTACAGAATTTTCTTCATAATGATATTGCGTCCAATACAAATTCACAATTACTATTTTTGTCTTTCTTTGATCAATCAATAGGCGGTGTAAATTCAACAAAATATTTCCTTGGAACAGAATATATTTACGATGATTCCGTACTTAAAAAGAAAACCCTGTTATTAGAAATCGCTCGCTTCTCGCCAAGCTATGATATATTGCAAAAGGTGTTAAAAAAGGGCCTAAAGTTTGATAATCTAAATTGGCGTGAGTTTGAAAAATTAGTGGCACAACTATTAGAGATGGATGGATACAAGGTAGAATTAATGCAGGGAACTAAGGACGGAGGCGTGGATGTAATTGCAATTAAAGATTACGGCATTTCCGGATTTTACAAAACCATATGGCAAGCAAAGAAATTCGCAAAGAATAAAGTAACCTTGAGTACAATTAGAGAATTAGCTGATAGTGTTCATGAGTTTAAGGCTTCTAAAGGAATAATAGTGACTTCTACCTTTCTTACATCTGGTGCCTTGCAACGAGTGGAACGGGATAAATATACCTTGAGTAAAATTGACAGGAACGATCTTGAAAGTTGGATAAACAAAATACTTCGGCAATAAAATTGTTCTTGTTGGGCGCCCCTTGTTATTGTTGGTCTCCGACCAACAATCTTAAATACATAGTTATCACCTCACCACATTACTTACCAATGATGTGTTTGGTGGAAAAGCAAAGTATGAAAAGGCATTGAAGGAATTGGAAAGCGAATTGTATAACTCAGAAAAAACGGAATGACCGGAGAGATTATTCTTTACAAAAATTCGGAAGGAAATATCAGGCTGGATGTGCGGCTGGAGGAAGAAACCGTGTGGCTTACCCATGAGCAAATGGCGACACTGTTTGGAAAGAGCAGAAGTACGGTAGCTGAGCACGTGGCCAATGTTTACGAAGAAGGCGAACTGGATCAGAATCGAACCTGTCGGAAATTCCGACAAGTTCGGTCTGAGGGCGCCCGTGAGGTGGAAAGAGAAATAGATCACTTCAATCTTGACGTCATCATCTCAGTTGGTTATCGGGTCAAATCCCCGCAAGGCACACAATTCCGAATTTGGGCTACCCAACGCTTAAAAGAATACATCATTAAAGGTTTTGCTGTGAATGACGATCGCTTCAAGTCAGGCAGTTCCATGAACTATTTCACCGAACTGCAGGAACGCATTCGTGAGATTCGGCTTTCCCTTGTTATTGTTGGTCTCCGACCAACAATTTTAAATACGATGTTATCACCACACCACGTTTGTTATCTTATCATTTTTAGGTAATCAACAATCTTTACCATCGCCAGCGTATCCATTTTGCAATACGCTCGCAGCGCTTGCCGCTGTATGGTGGCTATATGCTGATCCTGGTATTTCTAACGTCATGGAAAAAAATATTCTTGATTACAATCAAAAGTAGTCGTGCTTCTGAAATGGTATTCTTCACTGCTAGTTATTTCTCGAAGCCCTCGCGGCAGGGATGGAAGCGGCACCCCGCAGTAGCGTGGGCATGTGGTCGGCACGAGGAGTATAGCGTACAGCCCGGCTGCCGCCCAAAAAATAATCTCCCTATTGCCCTTGTTCGGTGTTATTCCCGCACCACATTAGTTATCTTATCATTTTTAGGTAGTCAACAATCTTCACCATCGCCAGCGTATCCATTTTGCAATACGCTCGCAGCGCTTGCCGCTGTATGGTGGCTGTAGGCTGATCCTGATATTTCAATTGCGAGTACACTAAACTTGCCATGCCGCCCTCGGGTATGTCCAGTTCATCATAGCGTAGTTCAGGTACCAGCACGGGCAACACTGCCTTTATGGAATAACTTCCTTTAAAGTCAGGGTGATAATACCATCTCTTTTGGAACGGTATCATCAAGTCCAGCACGCGTTCATTGATCGCGAGTAATGGTGTTTCAAATTGCGGATAAACCGTAACTAAGTCTTTAATACGCGTTTTTTCAAAACCCATATTGTAGCAGATAATACTCCCGGTTTGCCCGAGGTAATCAATCATGGCCTCCATCAAAGCGGGTCGTGGGTCATGTAATCCATCACCCAGAAATTCGTGGTGCTCCAGATCAGCGTCAGCATGGCGCTGCACATGCAAAGAAAACTGAAAGGGAATTTGTTGATAAGGTCTACTGTCATCAAACTCCGGTATGCCAGGCATGATGGTTTCAAAATCAAAAAAATAAATGGGGTAAGAGATGGGTTCTAAAAATGTCAGGATCGCTTCCCTATCAATATACACTTCGCCTGATCTGTGGTGTGCTAACTGCATAGCCACGTTAGCACTCAGCTCATAAGCTTCGGGTATCTCGTCCAGATGTGTATAGCCATCTGCATAGAGTTTCCACCAGGGGCCTCTGGCCAAATCAAAGATGGAGTTTTCTTTTGGCACGTGAGCAAAGCAATGATTGGTAAAATCGCATTCGTAAGGGTCAAAGCAATGTGGGCCAATATCCACAACGGGTTCATCTGATTGTGTTAACAGTGCTTTCAGCTCTTGCACTTTATTGGCTACATACTCCTGCTGATTCAGTACGTCATTCAATACAGAGGCTGTGGTAAATAATTGCCGGATATCGAGCGCTCCTTTTCGTACGTAGGTATTATCGAGGTGTATGATGGAAATGTCTGCGAGGGGCAAACCGCAATTGGTCATCACAAAGTATTGAAGCGCGGCATCTTGTATATGTTGAGGCTTTACTGATGTAGTACTCTTTACCTCAAAGGCGTGCCAGTGCTTTCCTTGTTTTACTAAAATATCCAGCGCACATAAAACACCTTCGTACTGAAAGGCGGCTTCGTAAATAACAGGCACATCGCGGTTAATGAGAGCCTGCGTCTTCTCTACCGAAAGGTGATATGAGTAGTTGTCGGGAGGAGAAGCGTCAACGCCATATTTAAAAAGCTGGCGGGCCAGTTCGCCCACGTTGGTGCCCGCATCGAGGATGGCTTGTTGCTTTTCGTCAGAGGGGTTTCGCAACCCACGCTTAAACTTATGCAGGAACAGCCGCTTCGGGCACTGGCACCCATACATGAAGGTAGATTTGGAGAGCTGGTGTTTCGGCAAAGAATTTTATTTTAATTGTAAGTTATGATTTTCGGTAGGTTTTTAAATGGGGCAGCTACAATAAACCCTTTCAATACAAATACACCTTCGTCTAACGCGACAAGAGCGCGGGCATGGCCGAAAAGCGGGGCGGTGTGTTGGCATGTGGGCGGAAGTATTATTTTTGCATACTTTTTGGGCAATGCAAAAAGTATGAGCCCGCCCGGCTCGAGGGCAAAAGAAAGAGTTAGTCTAACTTAATCTTCTCTTTAGCACGCCTCGTTGTTGTTTGTCGCCTGACCAATAATTTTTTCCGTGAGCTACAAGAGCGCGGGCATGGCCGAAAAGCGGGGCGGTGTGTGGGCATGAGGGCAGAAGCCTGCCCGTCCGTTCAGGCGGGCATTTTTCGGCCTTGATCTTTTTTCGTACTTTTTTGTATCAAGACAAAAAAGTACAGGACAGATTGTACGCGATGAATTTTTACATTAAAAAGCCCTCCTTCCGGGGCAATGCAAAAAGTATGAGCCCGCCCGGCTCGAGGGCTAAAGAAAGAGTTAGCCTAACTTAATCCTCTTTAGCAAGCCTCGTTCTTGTTGGTCGCCTGTGTGTTTCTGGAGGACACAAACCAGTGAGGAAATAAGACAGATGCTTCACGGCAATTAATAGTCATTGTTCTAATTAATTATGATAAAAATCATATTATTCAAGTAAAGTAAATCAAGCTGCGAAAATTCATTTCAAGTATCTTTATCCAAACTAATACTTGATCACTATGGCAAAGTCGACCTCCGCAATAAACGAAACTAAAGCCTTGAACCAGCCACCCCGCAAAGTAAGTGATGGGGATGTTATAACCGGGGATACACCAACCAAGGCCCGCGCCAAGACGGTAAACAGAAAACTGAGAGCCAAGTTAAACAGTGAGGCAGCCGTATTAAAAGATAAGTTCAAACAACCTGGAAACAAACGCGCCATCGTAGAGAACTACCTCACCAATTTTCCCGCTGGAGAAAAGCAGCTGTTACTTAAAATTCTAAAGCAGGAGCTGAAACAAGATTCCGCCAAAACAGCCCGTGATACAGAGTTGGCAGACGGATGGCAGGATGGTATCTATCCATACAAATACCTGATGTCGCGAAAGAACTATGAGTTTCAAAAATACAATACACAGGTGGAACTGCTGAAGTTACAAGCCTGGGTAAAGGAAACCGGCAGCCGGGTGGTGGTACTTTTTGAAGGCCGCGATGCAGCCGGAAAAGGAGGAACCATTAAACGAATGATGGAACATCTTAATCCCCGTGGTGCGCGGGTGGTGGCACTCGAAAAACCTACCCATGAAGAACGTGGCCAATGGTACTTTCAACGCTATGTAAAGCATCTGCCTACTAATGGTGAGATTGTATTGTTCGACCGGTCGTGGTATAACCGGGCCGGAGTAGAACGCGTGATGAACTTCTGTACCAAGGATGAGTATTATGAATTCATGAGACAAGCTCCTGAATTTGAGCGCAACCTGGTACGCAGCGGTATCATTTTGTTCAAATTCTGGTTTTCCGTAAGCCAGGAAGAACAGAGACGCAGGTTTAAAGACAGAAAAACGCATCCTCTGAAACAATGGAAACTCTCCCCCATTGATAAAGCCTCACTCGACAAATGGGATGAGTATACGGAATCAAAGGAAAAGATGTTCTTTCACACCGATACCTCCGATGCTCCGTGGACGGTAGTGAAATCAAACTGCAAAAAAAGAGCGCGGCTAAACGCCTTGCGTTATATTTTAAATAAGATTCCCTACAGCAATAAAGCTCCCCAACTAATCGGGAAAGTAGATCCGCTTATTGTAGGCCGCTCAAATGTTATTTACGAAAAAGGAGAAGATCATTTAATGGAGAATCGGAATTTTGCTAAAGTAAAGTCTAACAGATAAGAGTTCTATTTCCTTAAGCAAAGTAAATGCAGAGTGTTTCGTGAAGATACGAACCACGGATGAAGAGGGCTAAAGAAAGAGATAGCCTAACTTCATCTTCTTTAGCAACCTCGTTCTTGTTTGTCGCCTGACCAATAATTTTTTCCGTGAGCAACAAGAGCGCTGGCCTGGCAAAATAGCGGGGGTGTAATGGCACGAGGGCGGAAGCCTGCCCGTCCGTTCAGGCGGGCATTATTTTGCCTAGCGTTTTTGCATACTTTTTGGGCAATGCAAAAAGTATGAGCCCGCCCGGCTCGAGGGCTAAAGAGAGAGTTAGCCTAACTTAATCTTCTTCAGCAAGCCTCGGTCTTGTTGGTCGCCTGAAAATAATGCGAAAATCAGAAATAAGGTATTCAAGAATAAGATTGTTGTTCAGGAGACCAACAATAACTAAAGTTACTAAACCCGCGACTTGGCGGAGCAAGCAGGAGACAATAAATTGAAAAGAATCGCATGCGGAAATCGTCCAGACGTCATGTATAGTTTCTTTACATGATCCTTTTATCATGTATAATAAATATCATTATGTTTACATGATAAAAGTGAAAAACACATTTTCATGATCACCAACACCGATCAACCCAACAATCAATTACCTGAATTGCCTCGGCAACACTACTTCTTCACAATCGGCAACCGCCCCACTCTAGCGCAAGGGTCTTGTGCTTATACATCTGTGCAGGCTTACAAAAGTCCAAGCGTGACGATTGAACGCGTTTGCAACGCGTGCTATACGTAATTGCCATTCGTCTTGGGTAATTAGTATATTTTTGACAAAGGCTTTCATTCATCAATATCTGGATCTATAATGAACATACAAACAATAACCAGGGATTGAAACAGATGCCAGAAAACTCCAATAAGATAAACACCTATACCCGACTCAATTAAATTAAAAATATAGGCCAGTTGCAATAAAAATACAAGGGTAGATAGGCAAAGCATCATAATTCGAATTTTAATCGAAGAGCTTTGATCCACAAACAGCACCATAACACCTTGTGCAAAGGTGAATAGACCAAGAAACCCGCCACACCACATCCATAATTGTCTTTCATCCGAAATAAACTGCAAGGCTAAAAGCGGCAAACAACTGTAAACAAATGCCTGCAGGGTGTGACTGATAATACCCTGGTATAATCTTACATTCCAACCTTTTGTAGATCGTTTTCTAAATTCAGCGACAATCGCTGAAAAAGCTAAGACCGCAATTGAGGACTCAATGAAGGTATGCAGTAATTCCATAGGTATGGCAATATCGCAAAGTTACATTACACGAAAAAAACTTAGTTGTAATATATCCCCTCTTGAAGGGGAAAGGGGCTGGCACAGAACTATTTTCTTTCTTTCCGTGTGGTCAGGTCTTACATCTAGTAAACTCTTTCAATACGAATGTATCTACGTATGAAACCATAAGCGCGCTGGCCGCCCGGCTCAAGGGCTAAAGAAAGAGTTAGCCTAACTTAACCCAGTTAGCGCGCGCTTGTAATGCGTGCCAGACCAAAAAATTAAAGTAGGCACGCGTTGCAAACGCGCGCCAGCATCTTGATTTTGCCCTTGATCGGTGATATCACCTACCCTACGCAAAATTTCACCTTTTACGCTTCAATGTTTTATGTCCATACTTCCTTTCACAAAGTCAATGTTGCAAGGCCCGCGGATTCGAGGTATATTCAACTTTAAACCCATCAAATATGAAACTTGAGCGACTTCTTCCTTTGGTTTTCTTACTAGGCATGCAATGTACCCCCACTGGAGATACAAAAAGTGCACTAAAATTTTCGATCTCGTTTACAAAAGAGCTGAGCGAACAGGCGCAGGACGGACGGCTATTGCTCTTACTTTCTACCAACGACAAAGCCGAACCGCGCTTTCAAATCAATGATGGATTGGACACTCAACTTGTGTTTGGTGTGGACGTGGACGGTATGAAACCGGGAGACGAAATTGTAATCGATGAATCTGCGTTTGGTTTCCCGCTGCGTACGCTGAAAAATATTCCGGCCGGAGATTATTTTGTGCAAGGACTCATCAATCGATATGAAACATTCAATTTAAAAACTGGTCATACCGTAAAACTGCCTCCCGATCAAGGGGAGGGCCAGCAGTGGAATTCAAAACCAGGAAATTTTTATAGCAAACCCGCTAAGGTGAACATTGATCCTTCAAAAAATGAAACGATAAAGGTGGTGATGGATCAAAAAGTTCTACCCCTGAAGGAACCAGCAGATACGAAGTACATCAAGCACATTAAAGTGCAAAGCAAGTTGCTAAGTGAGTTCTACGGAAAACCGATGTATGTGGGGGCTCACGTGCTCATCCCCGAAGGTTTTGATGAACACCCAGACTCGCATTATCCGTTAATGATTTATCATGGCCACTTCCCCAAGGACTTTGGCGGCTTCAGCACCGAACCGCCAGATCCAAAAATGGACACGAGCGACTACAGTGCTCGCTTTGGAATGTATGGTTATAATAAATTCCAAAAACAGGAAGCCTATAATTTTTATAAGCAATGGACGAGCAAAAATTTCCCTCGCTTTCTAGTGGTAGAAATCCAACATGCCACACCCTACTATGATGATTCGTATGCCGTCAACTCTGCCAGCATGGGGCCATGGGGTGATGCCATCATGAAAGAATTGTTGCCCGAAATTGAATCCAAGTTTCGCGGCATAGGACAAGGTTGGGCTCGCTTTACCTATGGCGGTTCTACAGGAGGCTGGGAGGCGTTAGCTGTGCAAATGTTTTATCCCGATGAGTTCAATGGATGCTTCGCAGCTTGCCCAGATCCAATTGATTTTCGTGCCTATTGCCTGGTCGATATTTACAAAGACAAGAATGCATATTGGTATGATAGTCAGTTTAAAAAACTTCCGCGTCCGGCTCACCGAAACTATTTAGGTCAGATTCAAAACACGATGCAAGAAACGAACCATTATGAACTAGCACTAGGCACGCACTCGCGCTCTGGGCAGCAATGGGATATTTGGGAGGCCGTGTACTCGCCTCAAGGAGAAGACGGTTATCCGAAACGGATCTTTAATAAGGAAACGGGTGAGATCGATAAAAGTGTTGCTGAGTATTGGAAAGAGCATTTCGACCTACGCTATATTTTAGAGCGCGACTGGAAAACACTTGGTCCAAAGTTAGAGGGCAAAATCCACATCTACTGTGGTGATATGGATAACTACTACCTCAACAATGCGGTGTACTTGATGGAAGATTTTTTAAAGAAAACGGATGCTCCATTTTATAAAGGAGAAGTGGACTATGGTGATCGTGCAGAGCATTGCTGGAATGGCGACCACGACAATCCTAATTATGTATCCAGACTGAGATACAACACACAATACTTATCAAAAATTTTAAATCGTATCGCTGAGAGTGCCCCTAAAGGTGCTGATCTGAAAAGCTGGAAGTATTAAAAATAGGTGGAACCACCAGTTCACCGATTTTAAATGTGAATCTGTGGCTACCATGGAGTTAACCCGATCGTCAGGTCGAAAGACCTGACTGCACAAGAAATTCAAGAAACCATTACCTCAAGCCTAGCCCAAACACTCTTACTTTATAACACTTGCATCCTCTTTGATACAAATATATATCTATTTATGGTACTCTTTATTACAAATTACTAGTATTTTTACATACTATTTATTACAAAAAAGTGAATTTCCGCAGAAAAGCACATCAAAGCCTATTGGCATGGAAGCAGCGAAGCACCCGAAAGCCATTGTTATTGAGAGGAGCCAGGCAAGTAGGTAAAACCACATTGGTGACCATGTTTGCCAGCGAGTTTACTGTATTTCTGAACGTGAACCTGGAGCGGAAACAAGACCGGGCCATTTTCGAAAGAACAGATTCAGTTAAAGACATACTCAATGCCATATACCTGTTAAAGGAGGTTAGCCCCAAACAAGGAAGTACCCTTTTGTTTATTGATGAAATACAAGAGTCGCCCAAGGCCATACAATTGCTTCGCTACTTTTATGAAGAGATGCCCGAACTCCATGTGATTGCTGCGGGCTCACTGCTGGAGTTTTCGTTGAAGGAAGTGCCAAGCTTTCCTGTAGGCCGCATTGAATATCTGTGCCTGCATCCGTTGGATTTTGAAGAATACTTGATCGCCCTTGACTACAAAATGGCTACAGAGCAATTGAGCCAGGTTCCGGTTGCAGAATTTGCACACGCAACATTGCTTAAGTTGTTTCACGAGTATGCCATCATTGGCGGCATGCCTGAAGTGGTACAGCTATATGCACAAACAAAAAATATAGCGAGTATAAAACCAGTTTATGAACGTCTTTGGCAATCGTATAAAGATGATGTGGAGAAGTATGCAAAAAATAATACGGAACGCAACGTAATCAGGCACATCATCGATACAGCCGCACATGAGCAGGATCGGATAAAATTTGAAAAATTCGGCAAATCAAGTTATCGCTCGCGCGAGGTAGGCGAGGCCATGCGCACACTTGGAATGGCCAAAGTCATTCAGATGATATATCCAACCACCAGCTTACAACCACCTATTATTACAGATTTAAAAAAGAGACCCCGTCTTCAACTTCTTGATACGGGTTTGCTTAATCATGCACTCGGTTTGCAAGGAGAAATGATAGGCCTAAAAGATTTGAGTGATTTTTACAGAGGCAAAGTCATTCAACATTTAGTGACACAGCAGCTCATTGCTATCCATGAAAATCCTTCCTACAAACCTCATTTTTGGGTGCGAGAGAGTAAAGACGCTAATTCCGAGGTTGACTTGGTATTTCAGCAGAGCCAGTATGTAGTACCCATCGAAGTAAAATCGGGTGAACAAGGAAGATTGCGCTCTCTGCATCAATTTGTTGAGCGCAGCAACCATTCCTATGCAGTTCGGCTATATGCCAACCCGCTTAAGGTTGAGAAATCGGTGACCCCGGCTGGTAAAGAATACTTACTTTTAAACTTACCTTACTACATCGCTAGCAAGCTACCTCAATACATTCAATGGTTTATTGAAAACCATAAATTATAGCATAGGCGACAATAATTCAGCAATCGTTAGTAAAGTATAGTCATTCTGCAATACGCTCAGAGATGATGGTCTAAGCTATGGCGATTAGCTGGAACAGCTAACCTATCTGCTCTTTCTAAAAATGGCATATACACCATTCGCCTTCGTTGGTGTTCTTCACCAACGAACTTAATTAACTTGATTCATTCTTGTTGGTCAAGAAGACAGACAAGGGCATAGTGACAGTTAGCTTTTGGAAGTTAAAGCTGCTTTCATCCTTTGAACGAGTTAACTTTCTTACCCAAAGCCACCTAAGTATGGATGAGAAAAAACTGATTGAAGCTTTGGATTTGTCCGAAAAATCATTTTCACCTTCCGTGCAACTTCAAGTTTCTACATTCAACAACCTGTTGAGAGGTCACATCAAATCGCATACAGTCCTTACATCCTCTTGATCCAATAAAATTCTTAAAGCCCCCGTTGGCATCCGCGGGATCTCTCGAAAGACAATAACCGTCACCCTCGTTTTTACCCCAACGCGCGATCTCATTCCCATCCTCCAACATCCATACCCGATCCATCCAAAACCCGTCACTGCCCGATGTGCTAATATGAATCGCCACAATGTTAGTACCGGCTATCGTCAAATAGGTATCTGCATCACAATTGTTAATTTGTTTGCTTTGACTACCCACATCAAAGCCATTGATATCAACAAAGGTTACAGTGATGATATCATTTGTCTCTGTCTTGGTAAGTGTAGAATACCCCTTGCAGTCGATTCCTACTGTATATTGCTTTTGCCGCTGTGTCTGTTGAAGAGCTTGTTGCTGGGCAATTATAGTGGCCGCTTGCTGCCGATTCTGCTCCTCAAGTCGCTGCTGAGCCAATAGGCGCTGTTGTTCATCATACCTGCGCTGATTTTCTAACCTCGTCTGTTCTTGTATCCTTTGTTGTTCTTGCTGCGCAGCGATAGCTGCTTGTTGGGCTACATACTCCGCATTATATCGCTCACGTTGAAGTCTCTTTTCCTCTTCCGTGACCAGGGTCAATTTCCAAAACTGACCTGAATAGTCACCGGTGGAATTGAGTATCAGTTCACGATTATTCCCATCATTCACAACATCAAGGGACTTTCCATCGCCTTGCCAAAGTGAAGTAATGCGAAAATAAGAACCATCTTGATTAGGAGTCAATTTCCAAAATTGTCCGGAATAATTGTTGAAACTGCTAAGGGTTAATCGGTTGTTTTGGGTACCATCGTTAACGATGTCTACTACCCCAAGAATAAACTGGCCATTAATGATCGTATAGTACCCATTTGGCTGTTCATTAACATACCAATATTGTGTCAAACTAATATCTCTATCGACCAGACGAATGGATTTCGAGTCCTGTGCATCGACAGCCAATGACTTGCTCTCTCCCAGCCACAGAGTAGAAAACCGATATAGTTCCGTTCGGCTAATTTTAACGGTGCCCTGAGCATTAGCTGTCCACGGCATAACAGAAACTGCAAGAGTGAATAAGATCCGGCCAAAGTGATGAACGGTTTTCATTTTGTGGTACGGTTAAGTTTAGACCAAAGATTAAATCTAAGTTTATAATTCAATTATTGCAATACTAGCTCATCGGAGTAGTTCAGTCGAACAAATTCTTGGATTTCCCTACCGTCAGGCATTACCCTACTTCCTCACAATCGGCAACCGCACCACCGAAGGATACTTTTTCGAGTGATGGATTTGTGTGTGTGCTACAACCCCCACTGATTCATCAAAGTTATTGCCACCGGTATTCATATTGCGCTCAAAGCGGGGAAAGTTACTGCCCGCCACTTCGATGCGCACGCGATGCCCGGCTTCAAAATAATTGCTGGTAGACATCGGTGACAACTTCACTTTGTATACGTTTCCTTTTTCCATCCATACTTCTTTCTCGTACCCATCGCGATAGCGCGCGCGCTGGATGGTTTCATCCAGGTTGTATGCTTTGCCATCGGGATATACGTCAATCAGTTTGATCGTAACGTCTGTGTCTTTTACATCCGATGAGAGATACAGCGTAGATTCAATAAACCCGCTTACTTCCATTCCTTCTTTTAACGGCTCGGAAGTATACACCAGAATATCATCGCGCAATTCCATTTGCGATTGATCAAACGCTCCTCCGGTTACAGCATTTCCTGTGCAACACACGTTGCCTCCATAGGAAGAAACCGGGTTGGCCGGATCGTAGGTGAAGGCATCCGGCTTGTCGCTGGATGGAATCTTCGCCACCAAGGTACCATTGCCATTGCGGGTGTTGGCTTTGCCTTCGCTACTCAAAAAGTATTCGGTCATCACCGCCTTGGCAGGTGGCCATGTCTCAGACGTTTGCCATTTGTTGCTGCCCATGGTAAAGTACTTCACCCGCGCAGTGTTTTTCTTGAAATCATTCTGTTGTCCTTTTAACAGCATGTCAAACCAACCCCACGTGAGTTCATCGTAATTCAATCGGGCATCGCCCATGCTGCGCTCTCCTACTACTGTGTTTTCGGTGGCGCGTTTGTACGCACAATGTAGCGTGGGGGCAATCACCAAATATTGATTGTCGGCTATTTCCTTGTTTGGATTTTTGCGCATCTGATTGAATAAAGTCAGGTTAGGACTGGATGATACATCATACCACGAAACAAACCAGTAGGCCGGCACATTCATTGGCATGTTGTCATGGTAGAGTCCGCCTTTGAACCAGGCCGGGTCATTGGGCTTGCGCCTGATCATGTCTTCGTAAACTCCTTTTTGACCGTTTACATTTTTGATGATGTCTTGCACGGGCAAATGTCGCAACGCCTGTGCCCAATCTACTTTAGGCATTTCAGTAGCCATGTCGTAGAAGCGCTGCACGCGTACTAAATCCTCCTGCGTAATATCTTTTGGGAAGGTGGGACGAAACGCATCGTTCTGTGTTCCATACAACCAGGACGTGAATAACATTTGTTGCGCGCCTCCACGAAACCAATTTCCTTGCTCGTAAAATTCTCCTACCCTACCCACACCTGCACCAAAGCCTTGTGCCACCATAGCGGCCAATGCAGGATGGTTAAGGGAGGCAACCGCCATCTGCCACTCCGCAGTTGATGAACAACCGATCACACCAATTTTTCCATTCGACCAGGACTGCCTCGACATCCACTCAAAGGCATCGTAACCATCTGTTGTGGGGGTACCCAGAATGTCCCATTGCCCTTCGGAGAAAAATCTTCCGCGTTCATTTTGTACGACATACGCATAGCCGCGCTGCACCGCATCATAGGCGGCCTCTAATCCGCGAGTGCGCATTTCACCATCGCCCCACGTATTAAAATTGTACGGTGTTCTCGAAAAAACGATCGGCACTTTTGCATCGCCCTTGGGCCGGTAGATGTCGGTGGCCAACTTTATACCATCGCGCATGGGCATCATCACCTTTTGATCGATGATGGCGATGGCTTCTAATTTTTTGTAGATGTCAGTCGATTGTTGCGACCAACCTAAATTGAAAGTAGCAACGAACAGGAGTAGCAGGCAGATTTTTCTCATAAGGAGGTGGGTTATGGAATTTGTACTTAATGTAGAGGATTAATTGACAATTGCCAATGAACAAATGAGAGAAGGCGCAACGATTAAATGACTAGTTCAATCCGATATATCATCAGATCGAACGCCATCAAAAAGTCCACTAGCATCGTTCAGTTGTAACTGAGAACGAATGCGGAGTCCCCTATCCGGAGACTCCGCTAACGTTGAGAAGGAAATGCAATATTGATTCGCTGCTTGTTAGCCTTGCACTTTCAGCATTTGGTTCATTCCAAAATTCGAATAAACGCCATTCATAATTTGTTCAAGCTGCTGGTTATATTCAGTTAGCGGTGTGCCCATTCCCATACTGTCTACAACTGTTCTGAATGGCTTTTCTCCAATGGGCATTTGCAGCACTTCGGCAATGGCATCAGCTACATTCTGTGGATTTTGAGCTGGGTTGCTATGCAGTGCTTGTTCAAATCCGGCAAACATCGCCTTGGGGGCATGTAGGAATTCTCCATACTCCGTGTCTCTCGATTGATCACTTGGCAACAGTAAACTCTCCATAAAAGTAGTGGGGTAGCCGCCCGGTTCGATGATACAGTTTTCAATTCCAAAGCCCGACAGCTCCACCCGGTAATTTTCTGCGAGCGCTTCCAATGCCCACTTGCTAGAATTATACGGACCGTAAAAAGGGAGTGCCATTCGTCCTAATAAACTAGAGATGTAAATAATCACTCCTGACTTTTGTTTCCTTAAATGGGGTATGGCAGCCCGGTTGATCCGCTGCACCCCAAATACATTAATTTCAAATAATTTTTGGTAATCCGCCACCGTAAAATGCTCTTACATGCCGAGCGTTCCAACGCCCGCATTGTTGATAACAATATCCAACCCCTTTAGCAAGTCAACTGCCTTTTGAACTCCATTTTCTACACTGGTATCATCGGTTACATCAATTTCCACAATTTGTGCACCCAGCCCTTGCAGCTCATCGGCAACGCCCTTGTTTTTGGCATTAATGCCACGCATCGATGCGGCAACCGAATAGCCCTTCTCCAATAATGTTTTTACGGTAAGTTTTCCAAAACCTCCGCTGGCACCAGTAATTAAAACTTTTTTAGACATAATAGTTTTGTTTATAGTTATTCAAAATAGAACAGTTAAAGATATGTGTTTAACCACACTAGTTAAAAACCAGTTCCCTGGTAACACGAATGTTAACAATTATTTCATCAAGGTAATCTCAGGCTGTTTTATTGCTTCCGCCAAATCTGCTAAGCCAAAACGAAACTAATGGATAGAGCTTATTTTTGATACTCAATTTTAGTGATGCGCCAGACAAACTCCCGGGTAGGAGTTTTCACAATCGCCTCCTCTCCTACTTCTTTTTTCAGCAGTGCCTGTGCCATGGGCGAATCCATCGAGATGTAATCTTTCGCACCGATCAATTCTTCACCACCTACAATACGGAAGCGGTTTTTCATGCCACTATTGTTTTCAATTTCAACCCAGGCCCCAAACATTACCTTCCCTTCCTGATAGGGTGAATAGGTCACTACTTTCAGGTCGTCAATGCATTTGCGCAAATACAGGATGCGTTTGTCAATTTCGCGTAAGCGTTTTTTATTGTAATGATAATCTGCGTTTTCGGAACGATCGCCCAGGCTTGCCGCCCAGTTCACTTTCTGTGTAGTGTCGGGTCGCTCCACCCGCCACAGGTGATCGAGCTCCGCTTTCAACTTTTCTAAACCTTCAGGGGTAATAAGTAGTGTTTTCATACAATTATCACCGCTCTCAGAAATAAAAACTCATTTGATCAAGACCGTCTGCCCCATTCTTGCAGACTTTTTTGCTGCATCCAGAATTTCCATCACTACCATGTTGTTTTCCAACGAGGAAAGATCGGATGGTGGCGGGGAAATCTCTTTGCGAATGACTGCTGCAAGAAATGAAAATGGATCGTTATACGGGGCCGGTCGTTCTGCCAATGTGCGCTTTGTTTCCTGATACCCATCGTAGCCCACGGCCTTTCGCATGCGCAGGTCATTCCGGTTGTCGGCATACGCGACCCCCGTGGTACCGTACAACTCCATATCTTTTCTTCCGATCGGCCAATTCCACGAAGCTTGTATGGTGGTTTTAGCATTGGCGCCATAGCAGCCAAAATCGGTAATCGCCCCTCCTCCATTTTTTACTGGATCAATTAGCCATTCCAAAAATTCTTTATTGACACCAATCTTTAATGGGCCGCGGTGCCCATCTCTAATCACGAGCTGACTAATAGAGCCAATGCTATCTTGCTTTAGCAAATCGCGTGTAGCATGTACGGTCGGGTACCAGGTGGTTTCATAATTGGTCAGCAGATGAATCTTATACTTTTTTGCGAGCGCTTGCATTTTGCGGGCATGCTCGAGACTCACAGCAAGCGGTTTTTCAACCATTACATGAATACCCAGTGGTGCACACTTTTCTACGATTGTCAGATGCTCGTAAATGGTGCCAAAGGCAGTTACAGCTTCCGGTTTTACTTTAGCAATCATTTCTTCCATTGAAGAAAAAACTAAATCCATGGAAAGGCCATGCTGTTGCGTATAGCGAAGAGCCAACTCTTTGTTGGTTTCCACTATGCCAACTAGCGTAATGAAATCATCTTTAGGCCGACCTAAGATCCAGTGAACGTGAGTGTGTGTTAACCCAACAACTCCCACGCGCAAAGGTGTGCGCTGCCCTTGGGCGTGAAAAGTGATCAATAAACAAAAGAGCAGAAAGAACAGAATTGATTTCTTATACATTGTGCTTTGAGGATCCTTAAAGATACACAAAGCAGATCTTTGTCGAAAACGAGATCTTCCGGGTACGTTTCTCCTGCTACGGAACAAAAACTGTTCAGTCACGTTTCCGTTCCTTTTATTGGGCACACGAGCCTTTTGTTATTCTTTAGGAAACACTATTTCAACCTTCGTTCCTACTCCACTTTTACTTGTAAGTGAGATAGAAGCACCTAACGCATCTACCTGACTTTTTATTAAATACAATCCCAGTCCCTTTCCCTCAGTGTGCGTGTTAAACCGTTGAAATGGTTGAAACAATTTATCAGCATACTTTTCTGAATCAAAGCCTAGCCCATTGTCCTCAAAAATCAATCGATATACGTTTTCTCCTTCGGTAAAAAGTAATGTAACGATGGAAGGTTGGGTTTGGGCCTTATACTTAATGGCATTCGAAAACAAATTGGTCAAGATGCTGTCAAAATAGGGAAGTATTGTGGTGAAGCTGGCAACTTCTGTTTGAACGTTGACAATGATCCCAGACTCTTCAATCTCGTGTTTAAATCGATTCTTAATACCGTCTATAAACCCCAAAATTTGAATGTTCACTTTTTCAGCATGCGTATTGTTTTGAACGTATAGTATTTGATTTAAATCTCGTATAATTTCATCCAGCCCTCTGGCGGCTTCAACCGTTTTGGTTAATATCGTCAGGTTGGTTTTATCGGATAAATCTTTTTGATTAAAGATATTTGCTAAACCCATTATTCGCGCAACGGGCGAGCGTAAGTTATGTGCAACAATAAAACTAAATTGTTCAAGTCTTTGAAACTGTTTCTTTAATTCGTCATAGCTTCTGCCTAATTCTATTGTTTTATCCTTCACAGTCAACTCAAGCTTACGATTATGGTTTTCTATGATATCTCTTTGCGCAAGTATCTCCTCGTGCTGCGAAATCAACTCTTCGTTTTGCGTGGCAATTTCCTCGGTTCGATTTTGAACGGCTGCTTCAAGCTTTAGATTGATGGCCATGAGTCGTCTACTATTCCATTGAATACCAAATACAAAACTGGAAACAAAAGCCAACAGATAACCGGCATACGCCCACCATGTTCTATACCAAGGGGGTAAAATCAAAAACGAAAAACTTTTATCACCTGGGCTAACCATATTCGTTTGCATATTGCGGGCACGCACCTTAAAAGTGTATTTGCCTTCATGCAAATTCTTATAAGTAGCCGAAGTGTTGTAGGTCCAGGTACTCCATTCATTATCTTCCCCTTCCAAAATGTATTGATAACTTATTTCGGAGTTCGCAGCAATCCCAACGATTTTAAATTCAAAGTTAAGCTGATTATGTGCATAGGGTAAGGTCAAATCAACAGGCAACGGATTGAAGGGTGTAATGTTGGTGAACGAGACTCCACTCATTCTTTTTTGAAGGATCGTTCTTTCCTTTTCCGGTAGTACTCTACCATGGGAAAATATTTCCTGGAAAGCGCGGGTCAAGGAATCCGTGGAGATGCCCGACTGTAGAGAATACCAAGAAAAAAAATCTTCTCCTGGAATAACTTTTTGGATGGCCACTTCAGGCTTTCGCACGCTTCTTCGCACTGCGTTAAGATCGAAGCGTACTAGGCCTGATTTTACGGCACGTGTTGCTACCCAAACAACCCCATCCTGATCGACCATCAATGCATTTGCCCCCACTCCTGAAATAGCACCAATTTGGTAACCTGTCGAAGAATTGAATTCTTCAAATACTGGTGTGTACGCACTCAGTTCTTTGTTTGAAAGTATGTTGGCTGCCGAAATTACCGGTACACTATCCGCGTTCGAAACGAATTTGAAAAGTACAAAAAGCCCAGCGTTGGTACCCATAACCAACTCACCATTTGCCGTAAACAACAACTCGTGAATTACGTTTGTACCCCACTCTTTACCCAAAGAAAAATGAAGGAAATTTTTTCCATCAAAGCGGCTGAGCCCCCGATGTGTACCCACCCACAAATTGCCGTGTTCATCAGAGACTATGCCAAGAACCTTATTGCTGGGAAGCCCGTGCGCATCGGTGTAGGTAATGAATTTTTCTCCATTGAGATAACTCACTCCGCCCCCATTGGTTCCCACCCATAAATTTCCTCTGGCATCCTCAGTTATGCAACTCACTTCTTTCATAGGCAAGCCAGATTCACTTGAAAAGTTTTGTATGTATTTACCATCGTATCGGCTCAGGCCCGGTTCCGTATAGCTTATCCACATTCCCCCCTTTTTGTCCTCATAGATTGCTACGATGTCGTTGGCAATCAAACCATCTCTGTTGGTAATGGTTGTGAATGATTCTCCATCGAATTTACACAAGCCACCATCCAGAGTGCCAATCCAAAGAATATCATCGCGACTCTTATAAAGGGTTAAAATCACATCGGAGGGCAGACCGTCACTTCGATTAAATGTTTTAAACGACTGGCCATTGTAGCTAACTAATCCGTCTTCAGTGCCAATCCATAAGTCACGTGTTTTTTTGTTTTCAACAACGGCTCTAATTTTACTTAGCGATGGGTGATCTAACCGTGTGAAATTCATAGTTTCTCTACTGGAGAATAAACTTACCCCGCCACCGTTGTAGGATGCGATCCACAAATTGCCGTCATGATCTACCGATAGGCTGGCAAGCTCATTTGTTGGAAGTCCATTTTCAGTAGTGTAGTTTGTAAACAGCGAACCATCATAGCTGCTCAAGCCCCCAGATGTAGCAAACCAAAGAACACCTTTATCGTCTTGGGCAATTGACCATACATCATTGTGTGCGAGTCCATCCTTTTGGGTGAATGTTTCAAAGGATAGCCCGTCAAAGCGGGTAACACCGCCTTGATACCCTCCTATCCACAAGTTGCCTGTGCGATCCTCAAAAAGCGTCATGATTTTATCCGCTTCAAGCCCCTGCGCCTTTGTATAATTCGTAAATGAGTTACCGTCATAGCGACTCAAACCACGATCGGAACCAATCCAAATATTACCTTTTTTATCAACTACGGTTGCATTTATTGCTGTGTTGATTAGCGGATTCTCTGAACCCGGATTCGTAAACCGTTGACCATCGTATTGAGCTACTCCTTTGACTGTTCCAAACCATAGGTGGCCATTTTTGTCCTCAGAAATAGATCTGATAGTTTTAAAATCGCGCCCCTCGAATTCAAAAAAATTGGTAATCGATTTGCCATCAAAACGGCTAATGCCGTTATACGTTCCAAACCAAAAAATGCCGTTTCGATCTTCAAATATTGAGGTAACAACATCATTTGAGAGTCCATTCAAGGTGCTAATTTCAAAAAAATTCTTTCCGTCATAACAGCTCACTCCACCACCTGTGGTACCAAGCCATAAATTACCTTTTCTATCTATGTAGCTGCATTCAAAAGCATCCAACGGAAGGCCGTCTTCGGTTGAAAAATTTTTAAAGTTGGAGCGCCCTTGTAGATTTGGGGGCGATTTGAATTTCTCTTTTGAAGAGACCAAGCTTTGCTGTGCGAAACAAACCGTTGTTAAAAACAAAAACGAACAAAGCAATTTCAATTTACTAACAAATTTGGTTAATGCTAATTTTGCACTTGGTTCAATATAACCAAACGGAAGAAGGATAAATTTTGGTTTAGCGTAAATATAAGAAACCGATTTGAATTTTGTACTGTTAAACTGAAACGGAAGTAGGCGCTAAGCTGAAGCAACCCCAGCCTTCAGGCTTGAAAAACTACTTCTGATACTCAACTTTAGTGATACGCCACACAAACTCCCGTGTAGGGGTTTTCACAATCGCCTCCTCTCCTACCACTTTTTTTAGCAATGCCTGTGCCATGGGCGAATCCATCGAGATGTAATCTTTCGTGCCGATCAGTTCTTCGCCACCTACAATGCGGAAGCGGTTTTTCATACCACTACTGTTTTCAATTTCAACCCAGGCCCCAAACATCACCTTCCCTTCCTGATAGGGTGCATAAGTTACCACTTTCAGGTCGTCAATGCATTTGCGCAAATAGAGGATACGCTTGTCAATTTCGCGTAGGCGTTTTTTGTTGTAATGGTAGTCTGCGTTCTCAGAACGATCGCCCAGACTTGCCGCCCAGTTCACTTTTTGCGTGGTGTCGGGACGCTCCACCCGCCATAGGTGATCGAGCTCAGCTTTCAATTTATCCAAACCCTCAGGGGTGATCAGTAGTGTTTTCATAATCATCAACGCTCTCTGAATTAACAACTCATTTAATCAAGACCGTCTGCCCCTTTCTTGCAGACTTTTTTGCTGCATCCAGAATCTCCATCACTATCATGTTGTTTTCCAAAGAGGAAAGATCGTATGGTGGCGGGGAAATCTCTTTGCGAATGACTGCTGCAAGAAATGAAAATGGATCGTTATACGGAGCCGGTTGCTCTGCCAATGTGCGCTTTGTTTCCTGATACCCATCGTAGCCCACTGCCTTTCGCATGCGCAAATCATTCCGGTTGTCGGCATACACAACCCCTATAGTTCCGTATAACTCCATGTCTTTTCTTCCGATCGGCCAATTCCAGGAAGCTTGTATCGTGGTTTTAGCATGCGGATAGGTGAGCAGTATAGTAGCTTCATCATCCACGTCAGGATTATTTTCTTTCTGCAATTGTTGGGTGACAGCAGTGACAGAAAGGGGTTTTTGTCCTTCCATCATCCACGTAGAGATATTGGCGCCATAGCACCCAAAATCGGTAATCGCACCTCCTCCATTTTTAACTGGATCAATAAGCCACTCCAAAAATTCTTTATTGACCCCAATCTTTAGGGGGCCGCGGTGCCCGTCTCTAATCACGAGCTGACTAATCGAACCAATGCTATCTCTCTTAAGCAAATCGCGTGCAGCATGTACGGTCGGGTACCAGGTGGTTTCATAATTCGTCAATAGATGAATCTTATACTTTTTTGCGAGTGCTTGCATTTTGCGTGCATGTTCGAGGCTAACTGCCAATGGTTTCTCCACCATTACGTGAATGCCCAAAGGTGCACACTTTTCTACGATCGCCAGATGCTCGTAAATAGTGCCAAAAGCAGTTACCGCATCCGGCCTTGCTTTAGCTATCATTTCTTCCATTGTAGAAAAAACCAAATCCATCGAAAGGCCATGCTGTTGCGTATAGCGAAGAGCCAGTTCTTTATTGGTTTCTACGATGCCAACAAGGGTGATAAAATCGTCTTTAGGCCGGCCTAAGATCCAGTGAACATGCGTGTGTGTTAACCCAACAACGCCCACGCGCAAAGGTGTGCGCTGCCCATGGGCGTGAAAAGTGATTAATAAACAAAAGAGAAGGAACAGAATTGATTTCGTATACATAGTGTCTTGAGTATGCTTAAAGATACAAAACGCTGGTCCTTGTCAAAATTGAATTGCCTCGGAAATTAATTCTTCACCAACCAAAGCCGGCTGATTCCAGTATTGTTAATTTTACAGGATGTCAAACGTATTAAAGGTAAATGATCAACTCAGCAGTAGGGATTTATTTGAGGTCTTCAAAAAGCAATTAACAAAAGATTTTGAGCAGAGTAATTTTGCTGCAGAATTCATCAAAGACTTGGAACCAGACTTTGCAGACATTCACGAAAAAATTGTTAATGAACTCCTGCGCTCCGAGAAAAAAGCAGACTCTCATTTAATGCAGTTGCTCAATCGAATCGACATTAGTGAAGCACAACTACACCGCTATCTTTTTGAGCACCAAAACGAAAATCGCCTAAGTACGATCGCGGAACTAATTATCAAGCGTGTGTTACAAAAAGTAGTTATCAAGCAGCATTTTAAACAGAATCAAAATAAGTAATCAGGCGTAGTGCGTTAAACATTACTGATTTTGTCATCATTTCACAATGATAGTTGTCATCAACACGTAGTATATATTTCCCATCTCCTCACCAATAAACCAAGAATTTATCCAACTTTTCTGAACGGAAGAAGTAGTCTATACGTTAAATAGGGTGTAGTCTTTATCATTGATACGGATTAACAAGATTGTCTTGAAAACATCAAGACGGGAATTTTTAAATTCACTTTTATGAACACCACATCCAAAGTCCTTACCGGAGTTTTAGTGGGAGCATCAGTAGGCATTATTGCCGGTATTTTGATTGCACCCGACAGCGGAAAACGAACCCGCGAAAAAATCGTGGGAAAAACCAGAGACTTGAAAAATCTAATGACAGATTCGATGGCCGATGTGAAGAACGCTTACAATAGAGAGCTTGAATCTTTAATGAACAATGGAAAATCAGGAATTGACTCCATGAAAAACGCATTAAAAGTTTGACTTCTTGTAGAGCCGTTTCATTCAATGATGGCGGGTAGTGATACTCGCCATTTTTCTATTGTTGCTCAGTCATTAAGACGGCATGACCTTGTTGCATTGAGTATCTAATAACTGTTGACTATTTCGAACTAAACGTCTTACTTTTGGGTTCGAGAAAAAAGCAAGAACAATGACCAATCCCAAAATCAAAATCGATGTTGTTTCAGATGTAGTCTGCCCCTGGTGTTACATTGGCAAACGAAGACTGGAGAAAGCGATCGCGCAAGTGGCTGACCAGGTTGACGTGGAACTTGAATATCACCCCTTTGAGCTAAATCCAGATATGCCACTCGAGGGTCGCAACCAAAAAGAATACCTGACAAGAAAATTTGGCAGTGAAGTGAAGTACCAACAAATAGTTGAACACGTAACTGACGTAGCTGCGCAAGAGGGCCTCAAGTTTGATTTCGAAAAGCAGGTTATTTCACCCAACACAAGAAACGCACATCGCCTGATATGGTTTGCAAAAAAGCACGGCAAGCAAATCGAAATGAAGGAGGCATTGATGAAAGCCTATTTTGAACAAGGCATCGATTTAACCAAAATGGAAAACCTTATTTCAATTGCCACACAAGCGGGTATAGATCCAGAGAAAATAAAATCATTCCTCAGCTCTACCGAAGGAATGGTTGAAGTAACAACCTCAGAAATGCAAAATGCCCAGCGCGGCATTAGTGGCGTTCCATTTTATATTATCAATAACCAATATGGCGTTTCAGGGGCACAACCGAGCGAAGTTTTCGCAAGAGCGCTTCTTGAAATCAGCGCGGAAAATACAACAGCCGGTGAGGCTTGTGATATTGAATCCAAGGAATGCTGAAATCCTAAATCGTAATTCCGTAGATCATAATTCGAAATAAGAAACGCTTCCTACCTGCCAAAATCATCTTGCACCCGAACAATATCACTTTCGTCCGAGGGGCTTTTAGCATCAGTGTGTCTCCAGATTTCGGCAATCATCCCCCACCCTTCCGGCAACCCAACTAAACGATGACGTTGGCCTTGCTTGAGTTGAATAATCTCTCCAACTACAAATTTATGCAACGGCCCTTCTACATCGGTTTCGCTAGTCACTACTCCGGCAACGCCAGCAGCCAGTTTCCATATTTCTGCGCGCCTGTGGTGGTATTGCCACGACAGCCGTTGGCCTGGCGCTACAATCAAAATCTTCGGACTAAGTTTGCCGGAAATAGTGAGGTCTTCTTTTTTTAAATGCGGAAAATAGAGTTGGATAAACCGATCTGCTAAAGACTCTTCTAGTACAAAAAAACCACCCCAAGGTCGGGAAAAATCTTTTGAGGCAATGACTAACTCCACCTCACCCAAGTAAGCCTCTACCGACTTCATGACGTCTTCCTTGGAGGTTGTTTTTGACAAATTGACGTTTATCATTTTATTCCGGTTTTATTCGTTGAGCGCAAAATACTAACCCAATGCTGATAACCCAACTCATTGAGATGCAAACGATCTGTTGCATACTTGGCGTCCATCAGCCCGTTGGCATCCAAAAATTTGGAATACAAATCTACGTAGGTAAACTTCATTTTGTTGGCATACCGTTGAAGTTGGGTGTTGATGGTAAGGATGCTGGATGCCTTACCTTTAAAATTGGGTATGAAATTTTTGAATGTTTCGTTGGTGGGCAAAATGCTTTGCACAAATACTTCAGTGCTGGGCGAGCCCGATCGAATTTTGCTGACGATGGAAAACAGATTCTCTAAAATAACTTCATCGGGTGTTTTGCGTGATAGGTCATTGATCCCAATTAATAGAAACACCTTTGAAGGCTGTCGCTTGATAATATCATCAAGTCTGTTGATTACTCCAAAAGTTACATCACCCGAAATCCCCCGATTGATGACCGTTGAATCTTTTAGCAACTTTTTCCAATTGCCTCCTTCTGTAATGCTATTTCCAAGCATGATGACTTTACCTTTCACAATGGGCTGTTTCTTGAACTCAGCAAGCCGCTTCGTATAATGCTCTGGTAAATTAGGCAGCGTATCATAATTACGCTTCTGAGCGATCAATTCAAGTTGACCGAACATCGAGCAAATCAATACTAAAATCCAAACTATAGGCTGTCTTCGCATTCTAAATTCTATATTCTAATTTCTATATTCTGATTTCAAATTTTTTACTCTCATGCCGCCTCACTTCTTCACATCAATCTTTGCCTTCTGCCCTCCTCCAATCTCAACCACCGAAGATCCATACACACGAATGGTAGACTTAATAAAATCTTCTTCATTGGCTTTGTAAATATTATCTACATATTTCTGCGGATTTCGATCGATGTATGGAAACCAGGTGCTGTGAATTTGCACCATCACCCGATGCCCTTTTTTAAACGTGTGCAGAATATCTTGAAGAGGCACGTTCACTTCAGTAATTTCATTTGCTTTGAAAGGTTCGGGCTTCTCATAACTATTCCGGAATCTTCCTCTGAATGTTTCGTGACGAACGAGCTGCTGATAACCGCCCATGATAATGTTAGGTGGATTGTGTTTTGTATCGTTTGGTGTATTGTCCGGATAAACGTCAATCAATTTCACAATAAAGTCGGCATCCGTGCCGGTCATTGATACTTTTAACTTTGCAATGATCTCCCCTGCCAGCGTAGCATCTTCTGAGAGTGGCTCTGATTGAAAAGTAACAACATCAGGTCTGCTAGAAGCCACGCGTTGGTCGTCACTCATAAACCTACGAGGTGTAAAAACAAGCCCTTCTGTTTGTGAGGTGTAAGGCACTGGTTTAGCCGGGTCACTGATGTATTCAAACACACCATCCGATTTTGTGGGTTCATTGAGTGACAACTTTCCCTTCTCTCCAAAATACAGTTTGAAGGGCTGAATTTCCTTGGGAGGCCATTCAGTAAATTGCTTCCATACTTTCAACCCGCAGTCGAACATATACGCTTCCGGTAATTTGGGTTGAGCACCCTCCTTTAACGTTGTATTGAAAAACTTCCGTTCTATTTCGCGTTGATAAAACGTAGAAATACTATCACCAAAATAAATGTGGTTCACTTGCTGAAAGCCACGTTCACGGGCCCAATCGCCATGACTCCAAGGTCCCATCACGATAGTATTATAGGTAGCTGGACTGCTGCTTTCAATCTTCTTATAAATATTGAGCGGGCCATAAAGATCCTCGGCATCAAACCAACCGCCAACAGTCATGATGGAATGCTTTACATTGGTGAGATGAGGAAGCAAATTTCTCTTCTGCCAGAATTCATCATAGTTAGGGTGATCAACAATCTGTTGCCAGAAGAAATTGTCCTTGTGATACTTCTCAGTAGCGTTTTTCAACGGTCCCATTTCCAAGTTAAAATTGTAGCCATCTTTCGGCTGCTGTGCATAAAAGCGCATAATCTTGTCATCGTACCAACTTTGATTAGTTGGTTTCTCATGCTGGTAGCCAAACACGGCAAAAGCAGCAATGTAGCTTTGTAAGAAAGCACCCTGATGGTGAAAATCGTCAAAGAAAAAATCGGAAATGGGTGCTTGCGGGGATGATGCCTTTAAGGCTGGATGAGCATCAGGAATAGCCGCAGCCGTATAAAAGCCAGGATAGGAAATGCCCCACTGCCCAACTTTTCCGTTATTCCCTTTCACATTTTTTATCAACCAATCAATCGTATCCCAGGTGTCTGAGGATTCATCCGTAGCTGTCTTATTTTTCCGATCGTTGCCGGGAATATTAGGGGTCATGTTATCGAACACGCCTTCGCTCATCCAACGGCCTCGCACATCCTGATAAACAAAAATATAGCCGTCATGCATCAGGTACTTTGAGGGCCCGAGCGACTTCTCGAATTTAGTGAGTCCATAAGGTTCCACACTATAGCACGTTCGCTGCATCAACATCGGGTACGTCTTCGATTTATCTTTTGGGGTATAGATGGCGGTAAACAACTTGATGCCATCTCTCATTGGAATTTGTACTTCCATTTTATCGTAAAACTGTTTTACATAAGTGGAGTCCGGCATCTGAGCAAACAAAAGATTTGCACCAAGAAGAAAGATCAGAAAGAATGGTGTTTTCATAAAACAGCTGGTTAGTAGTGAAGGCCTAGTTGCCCTGCAAGAATGTTTGAAAAATAGTAATATCGAGCCCTAAACGCAAAAGAATGTTGACAAACGGGAAATTTAAATCAACTATTTTTACTCCATGAAATTATTTATTGCACTGTTGGGGATTCTTCTAAGTTCGCTGGCAGCAGCGCAGTCATCCAACGAAACAATTATTGCGTTTGGCTCGTGCGATGACGAGGAAAAGCCCCAGGAGATGTGGAAAGAGATTATCACTCAAAAGCCCTCACTATGGATTTGGGGTGGAGACAACGTTTACGCCAACGATGGGGAAGGTTCAACTGGCCTCAAAAAAAGGTACGACAAGCAAAAATCCAATCCAGACTATCAACAACTGCTAAAGAATTGCGCGGTCACTGGTACATGGGACGACCATGATTACGGTACAAATGACGGAGGGCGATTTTTTCCACGAAAAGAGGAGAATAAGAAACCATTGTTGGATTTTCTTGGTTTTGAAAAAACGAACCCCGTGTGGACTCATGCCGGTGTGTACAATTCAGCAACCATTGGATCCGGCCACCAAAAAATCAAGATCATTAACCTGGACACGCGAACCTTCCGCGACACAACTTATAAAGTCTACAGTGTTGATTCAATTACTAAAAAACAAACCCATCAATTCTATTGCAATCAAACGGGCGATGTATTGGGAGAAGAACAGTGGCATTGGCTGGAAGATGAGTTAAAGACCAGCGAAACAGGCTTGTTCATTATTAACTCTAGTATTCAAGCGATAGCAGAAGATCACCGGTTTGAAAAATGGGCTAACTTCCCTTTGGCGCGGAAGCGCCTTCTAAACCTGATCACATCTTCTCAAAAAAATGTACTAATCATCAGTGGTGATCGGCACATCGCAGAGTTCTCACAACTTGAACATCCAGGCGTAGCCTATCCGTTGGTTGATTTTACGTCTAGTGGCCTCACCCATACCTGGTCAGAAGTATGGGAAGAAAAGAACAGGCATCGCATCGGAGAGTTGGTTATTCAAAAAACGTACGGGTTAATTAAGGTTGACTGGTCCTCCGGGGCGCCCAAAGTCCTACTACAGAGCCGTGGATTAAAGGGGGCAGTCTATGGCGAACACAAAATCCTGTTTCCAATCGAAAAATAATTTAACAGAGACGTAAACATTTTTTTATCTCCCGTGTTCAACATGTCGATTTCTAAACCTATTTTTGCGACCTGAAAACCAAAAACATTATGAAAACCCAAAAATCAATCATTTTAGTGGCGATTTTCGCTGCTTTCGCTTTTATCGTTACCAGCTGTGGTGACGGTGGAAAAGCTGCCAAAGAAAAAGCAACTCAAGATTCAATCCGCGTAGCTGATTCTACTGCACGAGTAAAGGCTGTTGCCGATTCTATCGCTGCACTGCCTAAATCGATCCATGCAACGGCTGCCAACACGCCAAATCTGAGCACTTTAGTCGCTGCTCTTGAAGCTGCAGAACTTTCTGAAGTCCTTAAAGGAAATGATGCCCTAACCGTATTTGCTCCAACAAATGACGCGTTTGCAGCAATCCAGTCAACAGTAGACAACCTGTTGAAAGTTGAGAACAAATCAAAACTTCAGAATGTGTTGAAGTATCACGTAGTTGCTGGGACAGTGAAAGCTGCCGATTTGAAAGATGGTCAAGAACTTACTACCCTACAAGGCGAAAAAATCAAAGTTTCTTTGAAGGATGGCAAAGTTTACGTAGGTGGTGCTGAAGTAACCAACCCAGACGTTGCAGTGAGCAATGGCGTTGTTCACATGACCAACAAAGTATTAGTGCCTAAGAAGATGTAATTCAATTACGATTTCTTCCAAGCTTGAAAAACCCTGACCGAAACGTCAGGGTTTTTCTTTTTTAGCCCCAGAACAAATCGAGCCCACCGGAATCAAATTGCCGTTCTGCCAATTTATAGTCATCTTTCTGGCTTGTAATTTGATAAATGGCAGAACAAAAGAAGTATACTCTTACTGTGGGCATTACCCTGGTGATCGCCAACATGATTGGAACGGGTGTTTTTACTTCACTCGGTTACCAGGTCGGTTCTATTCCATCCGGTTTTGCCATTTTAGTCTTGTGGGCGATAGGGGGCGTTGTAGCCCTTTCAGGAGCCTTTACCTATGCTGAAATTTCTACAACCCTCCAAAAATCTGGTGGGGAGTATCACTACCTGGGGAAGATTTTCCATCCTGCTCTTGGTTTTATAAGTGGGTGGATGAGCTTGTTGGTCGGCTTTGCAGGCGCCATTTCTGCCGTTGCCTTGGCCATTGGTGAGTACTCTCACACACTACTGGGTGTCTCTAATAAATTGATAGCCATTTTCGCCATCGTTTTGGTTTCCACGGTACACTGGTTTGGAGTAAAGACAGGCGGGGCAGTACAAAACTTCCTTACCTCTATGAAGCTTTTGTTGATTCTCTTTTTCTGCATCGCACCCTTTTTCGTGGCTGATGAGATCAAGTCGGGAATCAGTTTTTGGCCGCAAGCTGGTGACACCGATCTAATCCTCAGTGCCAGTTTTGCCGTATCCCTTGTGTTTGTGGTGTACGCTTATACCGGATGGAACGCAGCCGCTTACATTGCTGGTAACTTAGAAAACCCATCCAAGAATCTACCACGTTCGTTAATCATCGGTACTCTTACCGTTACAATAGTATACCTGGCTCTCAATGCCATGTTTCTATATTCTGCCAGTTTTTCGGAGCTCAGTGGCAAAAATGATATCGGAAATGTAGTTGCCTATAAACTCTTTGGTGACAAGATCGGGTTGGCTTTTTCTTCCGTATTTAGCATTGCCTTATTGTCGACATTAAGTGCCATGACCATCGCGGGGCCTCGGGTATTTGAAGCTATGGGTGACGACTACCCCAAGTTAAAAACGTTTGCAACAACCAATCGGTTTGACATGCCTTACCTCGCTATTTTAACACAGGCTGGGTGGGCTATTTTTTTAGTATTGGTTAGTTCATTCAAAGAAATCATACAATACATATCTGTTAGTCTTTCTATATTCTCGATGGCTACGGTATTGGGTATTTTCATCCTCAGACGAAAACATTCTGCCGAAAAACGAGTCTATTCTGTTCCCTTCTACCCGCTGCCGCCTATCATCTTTGCGATCTGTACGTGTTGGATGATCTACTATGTCACGGAAAACGACCCATGGATTATCCTTTACTCGATGGCTACTATGGTTCCCGGATTAATCATCTATTTTGCTATTTCTAAAAAACCTGTTTGATGAGAACTAAATACCTGTTAACGATTTTATTAACCAACATGCTACTTTGGGCTTGCACCGACAAGAAAGAAACCTCCTCTACTTCGGGCACTGACTCCCTGGCAATTGCCGACACTACAATCAAAAATGCAGATACCATTAACACCAATGAGCCGATTGTCAATGAGGTAGTGAAGGATACCGTTCTAGACAATGCTGCCCGTTTTATTTCGGGTCTTCCACAACTGACTGAAAATTCATTCACCACGCTGCAAGCCGAAATGTATTGGAGGGAATACCAAACTTCTATGGATGCGAATTGGGAAAAAATGTACAAGACGAGGCTGAGTAAAATGGCTGCCTGGGAGAAAAGTACCTTCTCCACTTCCATCGATGATTCGCTCTCTTTATTCTATCCCTTTTCTGGACCGGATTTCCTCCATGCCTTTTACCTTTTCCCGCACTCGAAAGAGTTTGTAATGGCAGCCCTCGAGCCAATTCGTGAAGTGGTTCCACTTGATACAATTTCCGAAAAGAATAGGGACGAATTTTTGGATAGCTTGGGAAATTCACTTCGCGATATCTTTAATAAGAGCTATTTTATTACCACCCATATGGAAAACGACCTGAAGCAGGTAAAGGGTGTGTTGCCTCCGCTCTACTTTTTTATCGAACGTTCCGGTCATGAATTGTTAGAACAGAAGTTCTTTACTTTAAACGAAGATGGAACAGAGAAAGAAGTGAAAGGAAGTCAAATCCATTGGCAAAAAACACCAGGAGTAAAACTGATTTTTAGAGATCGCGTTACACTCGAAATCAAAACCTTGTATTATTACTCCATTAGTATTTCTAACGCGGGGCTAAACGACCGACCCGCATTTGTGAAATTTATCGAGCAACGGGCACCGTTAAACACATTCGTAAAATCGGCTTCTTATCTTATGCACAAAGAAGCATTCACAAAAATAAAATCGATCATTCTAAAGAATAGCAACCATGTGTTTCAGGATGATACCGGAATGCCGTACAAAAATTTTAAAAATAGACTGGAATGGACCGGGCAATTCTATGGCGAATACATAAAGCCGGTATCTAGTTTTAGCTCTGAATTGTACCAATCCGACCTTGATTCAGCTTACAAAGCCAGTGGAAAACGAGATCTGCCCTTTTCATTGGGATATCATTGGAGCACTAAAAAGCAGAACTATATGCTTTTCAGTAAGGCAAAAATAGCCCCGAACCAATAATATGTTCTAAAATGGTCAAAAAATCACCTTTTCAGTATCTACTTTTTAGGTACGCCTAAATATTATTTTATTATTGGCTAATTATTTAAATTTGCCCGTCTAAATAATAAAATGAGGGCGTTTTTCTTTATTGTTCTATGGCTTATTGGGTTACAAGGCCTCTGCCAAACAACAACGGGTCGTGTTGTAGGTCGGCTCACGCATCAAAATAGCCCGATCGAGTTTGCTCATATCGTGCTACTGAATAGCCCCTATGGATCAACTTCTAACGAGAAAGGTGACTTTGCACTAGATGCTATTCCGGCTGGGCATTACAAACTTCAGGCTTCCAGCATTGGCTATCAAACACACACGGTCAACATAACTATTAAAGCGGGGGAAAAAAGTGTCATTGATGTTGAACTAGAAGAGGATGCTTCCCAACTTCAAGAGGTAGTCATTACTGGAACGATGAAGGAAGTTTCCAAAATGAGTTCACCTATCCCAGTTGAGGTCTATGCTCCTTCCCTTTTTCTGAAGAATCCAACTCCAAACATTTTTGAAGCACTTTCTATGGTGAATGGAGTGCAGCCGCAAATCAATTGCAATGTTTGCAACACAGGCGATATCCATATCAATGGACTGGAAGGACCTTACACGATGATACTAATTGATGGTATGCCTATTGTCAGCAGTTTAGCAACAGTATATGGACTAGCCGGCATCCCCAATAGCTTAGTAAAAAGGATAGAAGTTGTAAAAGGGCCAGCTTCCACGTTGTACGGCTCGGAGGCAGTTGGAGGCGTAATAAATATCATCACAAAAGAACCACAGTCATCACCCAAACTGAAGATGGATGTGTATGGCACTACGTTAGCTGAATACAACGCGGACATTGCGAGCGCATTTAAAGTCAGAAAGTCTTCAGCATTAGTTGGTGTTAATTATTTTAATTTTTGGAAGAAATGGGACATCAACAATGACAATTTCACAGATGCTACTTTGCAACAGCGAGCATCCATCTTTATCAAATGGAATTTCTACCGTCCTGCCGGAAAGAATTTTTCATTGGCTGCACGCTATGTGTACGAAAACCGATGGGGAGGGGAACTTCAGTGGACACCCGCCTATCGCGGTTCAGACGTTATTTATGGAGAATCCATTTACACTAATCGGGCAGAGTTAATCGGCAATTATCAATTGAAAGGAAGGCAAGATCTGAATATTGATTTCTCCTATAATTATCATTTACAAGATTCTTATTATGGAACAACTTCATACTTAGCTGATCAACATACAAGTTTCATGCAGTTGAGGTGGAATAAAAAAATAGGTCAACATGACTGGCTTGCCGGAATACCCCTCCGATATACCTACTACGATGATAACACAACCGGCACGCTTTCCGCTGATGGTAAAAATATGCCGGGTATTACATTCCTTCCGGGAGTCTTCATCCAGAATGAAATAACGTTCACTGAAAAGTTCTCCATTCTTGCTGGCGCTCGTTATGATCATCACAATGCGCATGGTAACATATTCACTCCTCGCATCAGCTTTAAAGTTTCGCCAAATTCTACCAATACAATTAGACTAACCGGTGGAAGCGGTTACCGTGTAGTCAACCTTTTTACAGAAGAACACGCAGCGCTCACAGGGGCAAGGCAAGTGATCATTAAGAATAATCTAGATCCCGAGCGATCTTGGAATGTGAACTTAAACTACGCCAAAAACATTTTGTTAAAGAGTGGTTATCTCAATCTTGATGGCAGTCTTTTCTACACTTACTTTACAAACAAAATTATTGGTGATTTTATCAGCGACCCACAAAAAATCATTTATGATAACTTGTCGGGGCACGCGGTCTCACGCGGTCTTACGCTAAACGCAGACATGAGTCTATCAAATAGTTTTAAAGTATTGACTGGCATTACCCTGATGGACGTCTTCCAAATTGACAGCGAAGGAAAAACCCAACAACAATTACATGCTCCGGGTTTCTCAGGGAATTTTACACTTAGCTATTCCTTGCCCGTTTCTCGCCTCTCTTTTGATTTGACAGGAAGAGTTACCGGCCCTATGCACCTACCGGTTGTCCCCAATGACTTTAGGCCATCACTCTCTCCCTGGTTTAGTATCGTCAATCTGCAGGTGACGAAACCAATTAACAGGGATTTGGAAATTTATATTGGGGTAAAGAACTTACTTAATTTCCTACCGCAAGATCCACTGTTAAGGCCTTTTGATCCATTCGATAAAACGATTTCAGTGAATAATCCAAATGGATATACGTTTGATACTTCTTATAACTATGCTCCTTTGCAAGGGATCCGAGCTTTGGTCGGAGTTCGTTGGACAATTAGATAAGAATTTTATTTTTCAACGAGTATAGCATCGGTCAGGATAAAATTACCATGCTCTAAATCAGTTTCATTCAGCTTCACCTTCCCTTTCACTCGAATGAATTGATCCGCTTCGAATTTGGAAGGCTTGATCTTAAAGTACACTTCAGCAATCGTTTCTGGGCCAGCTCCTCCACAAAAAAAACATTGACTGTAAGGAAACTTGGAAAGAATGATATAGGCATTTCCCTCTACATCGATTGGCATGTAGTACCCCTCAAGGCTAACCTCTTTACCAACCATTGCTTTCAGCTCGGCCGGAAAAACAGGCATCATAAAATACTCTGCTGCCTTTTCATTGTACTTGGTTTCAAATTTTGTTTTCGCAAATGAAGTCCATCCATCACTTTGTGCCATCAACAAAGTGGATGATAATAGTAGGCCAGCTGCAATCGAGAAACTTTTCATTTAGCAAATTTAATTACTGGCAAGCACTTTATGAATATCTACACGATAAGCTTGAATAGCAGGAAGTAATGAGCAAAAAACGCCCAACACAACGCTTCCAACTAAAATCACAGCTTCCTCCGCATAAAAGACCCCTGCTGTAAGGCCTGCTTTTTGTCCTTCTTCCATCAGATGAACAAATACGCCAAGAACAAGATGACCAAATGCTAACCCAAGACTTGCACCGACAAAAGTAAGAATGCTGCCTTCTAAAATAATGGTTTTAAAAAGTAAACTACGACTTGCACCCATACTCCGCATGATCGCCATGTCATACCGTCTTTCTTTTAGTGAACTGTACAAAGCAATAAAAATACTTAGCCCCGAAATAAATATCAACACATAAGCAAATCCCATCAATGCGTCAGCACCCACCCCCAACAACGTAAATAATCTCGCCATTTCAAAAGCGGGAGAAGCTGCCTGCATGCTAGTTTGTGTGTTGATGAAGCGAGGAAGTTGAATGGCGGCAATGGGATTTTTATACTTTATCAATAAAGAGGTGATTTCTCTTATGCTATCGCTGGCTTCCACAGAAGAGACCAAAAGCGAAGGAGAAGTGGGTAGCTGTTGCATCGTACTATCTGAACTCGATTCGGCATGTACCTTCCACACGCTGCTGATCGTAGTCAAGATCAAATTATCGACCACTGTACCTGATTGTTTTAGAATTCCCTTAACCACATACTTATTCTCATCGTGTGCATGACCATCTTTGGTTAATCCATGTGCGCTTTCAAA
>JAJTGQ010000094.1 GCA_021299455.1 Flammeovirgaceae bacterium
CGATTGTCAACAAGATGGCCTTGGCTTTGTTGGACAAAGAGAAATCCACCAAAATGTCCAAACGATCAAAACGGTTGACCGCTGCATTGGATGATGATTACAGAAGTTTGGTGCTAAAATGTTAAAAGCGATTTCCCTGCTTCAAAGGCCATTGTACTTGTATTCTCGGTTGTAATGAATAACTTGTTGCCAGGCAAGAAAAAAACCATCGACATGGCCTGGGAAATTCAAGTTAAAGTCAACGAAAATCTATACCTGCGCAACCCTGAAAACTCGGAACTTGGCAAGAACATCGTGAACCACGGAGTTCAAATGATTGACCAAATGGGGTTGGAGGAGTTTACTTTTAAGAAGTTGGCCGCACGCTTGAAAACAAACGAATCCAGCATCTACCGATATTTTGAAAGTAAGCATCGGCTTTTGCTTTATTTTTTCGAATGGTATTGGAGATGGATGGACTACCAACTGATGTTCAACACCAATAACGTAAGCGACCCCATTGAAAAAATAAATATCCTGTTGCATGTGCTTATGCTAAAACAGGATAACATGGTGGTGCCCGGGGAGTTGATGGACAAGGAAGCGCTGCATCGAATTGTCATTAAAGAAGCCTCGAAAACCTATCTGACAAAACATGTGACCGAAGATAACAAAAAACAGTTCTTCAAGCCCTACAAAGACTTTAACGCCAAAATAGCAGAAATCATTCATGCCTATAACCCCGATTATAAATACACCCGATCCTTAGGCAGCACCGTTATTGAGATGGTTCATTTCCAGTACTTTTTCATGCAAAACCTACCTTCACTTACCGATTTCGGAACGAGCAAAGACGAAAATGAGATCATTGCCTTTTTGAAAGAACTCATTCTATCCTGCAAGAGAAACTAACCACTAACCCAATGCCTACTCGGAGAAAATTCTTGACCAGTGTTTCTGCCCTCACACTGGGAGCATCAATTCCTGCGCTAAGTGAAAATCAAAAAGAAAAAAGGCTGCTAGTTCACCATGTCTTCTTTTGGTTGAAGAACCCCGGCAGCAAAGAAGATCTTGGAAAATTAATAGAGGGCGCAAGTTCGCTAAAAAAAATTGAGAGTCTCCGCATGGTAAAAATTGGTCTGCCCGCTGGCACTACTAAGCGAGACGTCATTGATGATTCCTACAGTTTATCTCTACTGACAATATTCGATGATGTGAATGGGCATGACACCTATCAAGATCACCCCATTCACACCAAGTTTGTGGAAACCTATTCACCACTCTGGAGTAAAGTGGTCGTCTATGATTCCATGGACATCTAACCAAAAAATGGCCAGTTAAACCGGCCATTTTTATTTTCCTTACACTCCGACTATAAATTCGGTTGAGGTGTAGTTCTCAAATAAGGCTTAATACGCGTTGAGCCTTTTGGAAATTTAGCGGCAATGTCTTCGTCCTTTACTGCCATAGTGATGATCACATCTTCTCCTTGTTTCCAATTTGCAGGTGTTGCTACACTATATCCGGCTGTCAGTTGCAAGCTATCAATCACGCGAAGAATCTCGTCAAAGTTTCTGCCGGTAGATGCCGGATAGGTAATGGTGAGTTTTACTTTTTTGTCTGCACCAATGACAAACACCGAGCGAACGGTGAACTTATCGCTGGCGTTTGGATGAACCATGTCGTAGAGATTTGCAACTTCAAAGGCTGGGTCTGCTATGATTGGAAAATTGACATGCGTGTGTTGGGTTTCGTTGATGTCGCTAATCCAATTCTTATGAGATTCTAATCCATCTACACTCAATGCTACGACTTTTACATTTCGCTTGTCAAATTCAGCCCGCAGTTTAGCTACGGCTCCTAATTCGGTGGTGCAAACAGGCGTAAAATCAGCGGGGTGCGAAAAAAGAACGCCCCAACTGCTGCCCAACCACTCATGAAATTTGATTTTTCCTTCTGATGTTTCTGCCTGAAAATCAGGCGCCATGTCTCCTAGTCTAACTGCCATACATTCATTTTTAAAAGTTGAATGGCAAATGTACTATTAAATGCCTACTAAATCAATAGATTATAAAAGTGAAAAATACGACCAGCAAAATTCGTAACTCTCAAATCGTACTTCGTAAATTGTAAATCGTACTTCGCTCGACTGAGCGAGTTTTCTACTTCTGCGCCAATTGCTTTTCTCGTTTTAATATTTTTGCCAGCGTACTTTGTTCCAAAACCCTTAGCGTTTCATCGCGCACGATTGTCAGGCTGTCGCGGATGCCGCAGGTTTTTTCGTTCTTGCATTCTTCGCAGCGATCGTAGAAATTCAGCGATACACAGGGCAACAAGGCAATGGGTCCATCGATTAACCGCATGACCTGCATCAAGTTAACCTCGGAAGGCTTCTTCACCAGAAAGTACCCTCCTCCTTTTCCCTTTTTGCTTTCTAAAATTTCCGCGTGTCGCAATTCCAACAATATGGCCTCCAGAAACTTATGAGGAATGTGCTGCTTTTTTGAGATTTCTTCGATCTGGACTGGCCCTTGATCGTACCGCTCGGCAAGGTACACCAAGGCATGGATTGCGTACTTACATTTTTTGGAAAGCATAATTGATCACAGTTTAAACTTTTTAATTTAGCGAAGTTTAGATACAACGATTCGTCTTGCCACGAATAACACGAAGTTACACGAATTTTATTTCGAAGTCATTGTGTTTATTTGTGCTATCGTGGCTAGGTTTAAATCTGTGAACAACATAAGGCAATGTCTCTAGTTTTGAAAATAATAAGCCGAGGTAGCTCAGGGGTAGAGCAGCTGATTCGTAATCAGCAGGTCGTGAGTTCAAATCTCATTCTCGGCTCATTCGTTAAAAAATAATTTGCAATAGACAATTCCATCCGTGATTACATCCAAACCCCAAACCAGTACCATTTCTTCTTTTGTTCTTTTTTTATTGATCACGTGCGTGGTGCTGGGCATGAATCTTTGGGCGGTGATCAAGTATCCGAACCCTGCCTGGTATAATTATGGCGTGATCGCATTGCTTGCCCCTATTGGCGGGTTTGTTTTGTATAAGATTTTCATCCGTTATAAAATTGTTCGGTTGGGAAACAATCAAATTGAAGTCAGCTTTCCAGTGCTTAAGCAACTAACCAAATATCCTTTGTCAGACGTTCAATTCTGGTTTGAAAATCAGGTGAAGACAGGGAAGAAATCGGTCTATCGCGAACTCGTTGTAAAGTTTACAGATGGAAAAAAAATCTCCCTGAGTCCAAAAGAATCAACCGAGTACGATCGAGCGATTCAGTACCTAAAACAGAAATTGCCAAAAAAAAGGGTGATTACTTAATTCAAGCAGAACATTGAGCTAAATTTTCCTCTTGCAAATCAATTCATGATCGAATCAGCAAATCAACGAATTATCGAATTATCGAATCAACGCATTGCTGAATTTCTAAATTAACCATTACTTTTGCCATCCCTCAAAACTCGAACGCGAGTTTTGTTTGAATGCCCAGGTGGTGAAATTGGTAGACACGCTACTTTGAGGGGGTAGTGCCGCAAGGTGTGCTGGTTCGAATCCAGTTCTGGGCACACTTTAGTTGATCGTTGTTTGTTAATCGTTAGTGGATTTTGCATTACGATCAACCGACAACGAATAGCTAATAACGATCAAAAAAGCCGAAGTGGTGAAACTGGTAGACACGCACGTTTCAGAGGCGTGTGGCGCAAGCTGTGCGGGTTCAAGTCCCGCCTTCGGTACTTACATAAAAATTGCTTAGAGGCGCCTGCCTGCCGATAGGCAGGTGTGGCGCAAGCTGTGCGGGTTCAAGTCCCGCCTTCGGTACTCCACATTCTTAGAGGCGCCTGCCTGCCGGTAGGCAGGTGTGGCGCAAGCTGTGCGGGTTCAAGTCCCGCCTTCGGTACTTACATAAAAATTGCTTAGAGGCGCCTGCCTGCC
>JAJTGQ010000059.1 GCA_021299455.1 Flammeovirgaceae bacterium
AGCTAAGATTTTCGTAAGCAAGATCAAAAACAGCGATAAGGTTAAACAATTGGCTGAAAAGTAATTTAGACAATTGTCAATGGACCATTGACTGATTGCTATCGACATTAGATGTTAAAAACCCGAATCATTTTAATTGCTGCCACCGCCATCGTTATCTGGCTTATCTTTTTGCTGCCCAATGCTGTGGCTGAAAATGATAGCCAGCTAAAATCAGTGGATTCAACACAGTCTGGTCAGGCAATCCCTTCTTCGGGGCATAGTGATGTACCTGTTACTTTAATCAATTCCATCAAAACCTTGAGAGCCCAGTACTTACCGGGTTCGCAAAATCAAAAAAATGCTATCTTTGCCGACTCTTTGCGAAGCCTATACACCCAAGCAGGTCAATTTGACAGCGCAGCATGGTATGGCGAGCAAGCAGCAACGTTCTTTAATACAACTGAAAGCTCTCTAAAAGCCGGCAACAGCTACTACGAAGCCTACACTTTTGCACTTCAACCCGAAAAACAAAAGGCGATGGCAGAGAAGGCGCAGTTATGGCTAGGAAAAGCGATCCAGGCAAATCCAAAAAATCTGGAGGCAAAAACAAAAATGGCGATGACTTACTTGAGTTCATCATCACCGATGCAAGGCATCCAGATGATGCGCGAAGTATTGGCGGAAGATCCAAAAAATGAGTTTGCTCTTTATAACATGGGCATGCTGTCCATTCAATCAGGGCAGTATGATCGAGCCATTGAAAGACTGAATGAGTTAGTAGCTGTGAACCCGAATCATATACAAGGGCAGCTTTTATTAGGAGTCGCGTTTCTTAACAAAGGAAGCAAAGAAAAAGCGAGGCTTCAGTTTGAGAAAGTAAAGAAATTGGATAATGATCCGGCTGTGCAAGCCACGGTAGATTCTTATCTGAAAGATTTAAATTAAGTTAATTGTTAAACCCGTCCGCCTAGGCGGACAAAAACCAAAAAGCATTATGCCAAGTGGTAAGAAAAGAAAGAAACACAAAATGGCCACTCACAAACGCAAAAAGCGTTTGAGAAAAAATCGCCACAAGAAAAAATAATGGTCTCGAGCCGCATGACAACGCGGCTCTAAACCTATTGTATTGAGCGTGTCAATACAAAACCAAAGAATTAGTCCTATTGTACAACATCCAATTTTTTAAGTTTTGAGTAATGAACTAATCATTAGTGCAACTCAGGACGGATGTCGCATAGCTCTACTGAAGGATAAACAGCTTGCCGAGTTTCATGAAGAACAAGACGGAAGCAAGTTTGTAGTAGGTGATATTTACCTGGGTACCGTGAAGAAAATAGTGCCCGGTTTGAATGCAGCATTTATTGATATTGGGTATGAGAAAGATGCCTTTCTTCACTACTTGGATCTGGGAGCGCAATTTGCCTCGCTGCTTAAATTCACCAAACTAGTCCGCAGTAAAAAAATCACCGGTGGTAAACTGGATAAATTTCAGCTGGAAAAAGACATTGACAAGCATGGCAAAATAGGCCAACAGCTTGCCAAGGTTCAGTTGATTCCGGTGCAGGTGGTAAAAGAGCCGATCTCTACCAAGGGGCCGCGACTTTCGTGTGAGTTATCTTTAGCCGGGCGATACCTGGTTCTGGTTCCCTTTTCATCCGGGGTGAGCATTTCTAAACGGATTTCCAGCAGCGATGAGCGCAAGCGATTACAGCGCCTCATTCAATCTATCAAACCCGAAAATTTTGGTGTGATTATCCGCACCGTTGCCGAAGGCAAAGAAGTAGCTGAGCTTGACAAAGACATGAAGAGCTTGGTCAAGATGTGGGACGATGGTGTAGCGCGCATGGTAGACGCCAACCCACGAGATAAAGTGATAGGTGAGTTGAACAAGACTTCTTCTATTCTTCGCGATGTGTTAAACGAATCGTTTGACAATGTGATTGTAGACGACAAGAAGATTTATGACGAGGTCAAAAGCTATATCCACACAATCGCCCCAGACAAAGAAAAAATCGTAAAACTGTACACTGGTAAAGCGAAGATTTTTGAACACCTGGGTGTCGAGAAGCAATTAAAGGCAGCCTTTGGCCAAACAGTGAGCCTTCGTGGTGGCGGGTATTTAATCATCGAACATACAGAGGCACTTCATGTCATTGATGTCAATAGTGGGAACAAGTCCAATCGCGAGGAAAGTCAGGAAACAACAGCACTTTCTGTAAACATTGAAGCTGCCAAAGAAGTAGCGCGCCAATTTCGCTTGCGTGATATGGGTGGCATCATCGTAGTGGACTTCATTGACATGCGTGGTTTAGATAACAAGAAGTTGATCTATAACACGGTCAAGGAAGAAATGGAAGCCGACAAGGCGAAGCACACTATTCTACCACTCTCCAAATTTGGATTGATGCAGATCACCCGAGAGCGAGTGCGCCCGCAGATGAACATCGCCACCAAAGAGGTTTGCCCGACTTGTAATGGTAGCGGAAAGATAGAAGCTTCGATCTTAGTCACTGACAAAATAGAAGAACACATTCGTCATTTGTTTGAAAAGCAAAACGAGAAAAAATTGGTGCTTGCCTTGCATCCCTTCTTGTTTGCTTACTACACCAAAGGATTCATTTCAAAAAGGATGAAGTGGTTTTTCAAATACAAACACCCGGTAGAGCTAATTAAGGATTCATCACTTGCCATTACTGAATATAAGTTCTTAAATAGAGACGGTGAAGAGATAGAATTGGCGCAAGAGAAAAGTACCCCTGCGTTAGCGGGTGACTAAACTAACTCAAACGAAAAAACGAAAGCCGCTCTGTTAACTCAAAGCGGCTTTTTTCTGCCACTCTGTCATTTTATGTAGGCTGGAACAATATTTGAAAAGGTCGTACGCGTTTATAAATCAATCTATTATGCAAGAAAAAGGCAGCATCTCCATCCATACCGAGAACATCTTTCCTATTATTAAAAAATTCCTTTACTCAGATCACGAGATCTTTTTGCGTGAGTTGGTAAGCAATGCGGTGGACGCAACTCAAAAATTGAAAAAATTAGCCTCGATGGGCGAATTCAATGGCGAGTTGGGTGACCTAAAAATTGAAGTAAGCTTCGATAAAAAGAAAAACACCATTACCGTTAGTGACAAAGGACTTGGCATGACGGGCGAGGAAATCAAGAAATACATCAACCAGATTGCTTTCTCAGGAGCCGCAGAATTTGTTGAGAAGTTTAAGGACAAGGGTGATGCGAAGGATATCATCGGAAAATTTGGACTGGGCTTCTACTCGGCTTTTATGGTTTCTGAGAAAGTAGAAGTGATCTCAAAGTCATACAAAGAAGGGACTGAAGGTGCCCGTTGGGAGTGTGATGGATCCACTGAATTTGAATTGAACTCTGATAACAAAGAAACACGAGGCACAGACATCATCCTCCATATCAATAAGGACTCTGAAGAATTTCTGGATGAATTTAGGTTAAAAGGCATTCTTGAAAAGTATTGCAAGTTCTTGCCCGTTGAAATCAAATTTGGCACAAAGGATGAAAGTGTTGAAGATGGTGTTGACAAAGACGACCTGCCTACCGGACAGGCAGGTAAACCAAAATACAAAACCGTCACTTCCGATCGCATTATAAATAACACTTCCCCTATTTGGGTGAAAGCCCCGGTTGAGTTAAAAGACGAGGACTATTTAAAATTCTATAAAGAGCTCTATCCATTCTCTGAGGATCCTCTTTTCTGGATTCATCTGAATGTAGATTACCCATTCAATTTGACCGGAGTACTTTACTTCCCCAAAATCAAGAATGATTTCGAAATACAGAGAAACAAAATTCAGCTTTACTCTCGTCAAGTGTTTATTACGGATGAGGTAAAGGACTTAGTGCCTGATTTTTTGATGTTGTTACATGGTGTGTTGGATTCTCCGGATATTCCATTAAATGTATCGCGCAGCTACCTGCAGACGGATGCAAATGTGAAAAAGATAAGCACCCACATCACCAAAAAGGTGGCCGATAAGCTGGTGGACATGTTCATCAAAGACCGCAAAGAGTTTGAAAAGAAGTGGGATGACATCAGTGTATTTGTTCGGTATGGAAATATCAGTGATGAAAAATTCTATGAGAAAGCAAAAGAGTTCTCGTTACTCAAAAACGTGGATGGGCAATACTTCTCATTGAATGAGTATGCGGAAAAAGTAAAGACAAATCAGACCGATAAAGAAGGGCAGGTCATTTACCTCTACACGACTGATAAAGCTAAGCAAGATGCCTTTATACAGGCGGCCAAAGGAAAATCCTATGACGTAATCATGATGGATGGCGTGTTGGATAGCCACTACATTGGTAACCTTGAGCAGAAGTTAGAAAAAACACAATTGAAACGAGTTGATAGTGATATTATTGATAAGTTGATTGTGAAGACTGACGCGATGGCCAGCGTGTTGAGTAAGGAAGAGGAAGAAACGGTTAAAGGAATCTTTGAAAAGGCGATCAACAACAAAGCAATGACACTTGCCATAGAGTCGCTTTCTCCTGACGATCTCCCTATCACGATTACCATGAGCGAGTGGATGCGTAGGATGAAAGACATGGCCAAGACTGGAGGCGGAGGAGGCATGAGTTTCATGGGAAGCATGCCTGACAACTATAACGTAGCAGTAAACGGCAATCACCCGATTATACAACGCATATTGAAAGCCGAAAGCGAAGATCAAAAGACTAAACTTGCTAAGCAGGCCTAC
>JAJTGQ010000169.1 GCA_021299455.1 Flammeovirgaceae bacterium
ATTGGGCAAACGCTTTGGTAAGTCCGCCAAACTCTTTACTTCGCTGTATTTGCTTTTTAGGCTGGTCATCTTGTCCATCGAGCCCTTCAAGATATCTTCTTTGCCGGCAAAGTGATTGGTCGCTTCTTTCATCACCATTTCCTTGGCTTCTCCTTTAGCCATTGAGAGAGCGATTGAATCTGGGTTGGCCAACTGACTTTTGTATTTCTCTAACTCTCCTTTTTTTCCATCAATTTCTTTCAAGCCTTCCACATTTTTCAATTCGTCTGTTGCTTTCTTCCCCAGATTTTTTGCATCGGTCATATCTCCTTTCGATAGCTGTTGGATATCTGTAGCATAGCCGCCAGCTTCTTTGGTCAAGTCGGTGATTTCCTTTGTTCCCTTCGTGATATCGTCTATCGAGCCCAGTCCCGACAAGGCAGGCGCACTCGTGCTGAGGAGATTCGTACCACCTAGCGTTGGCGCGTTGACTCCGCCAGGCAAATTAACGCTCGGCAAGCCGCCCGATCCACCACCAATGTTTGGGATAGTACCATTTACAGTCGGAATTTGATATGAACTGAGCGACTGCCGCACCTTGTTAGTATGCTCTTTCACCTCTGGTGGAAGATCTAACGAGTTTAGACCATCCGTGGCCTTGCTCTTCAGCTTTTCTATTTCGCTTTTCATCTCACCCATCTTTTGGGCACTTAGATTTTTTACACTATCTAACTCTTTGGTTAACCCAACAGTCGGCAATTTCATGGCTTGAAGACTATCGATTTTCCTTTGAAGTAATCCTCTGGTTTCGTTGAGTTGATTAATTGGTTTCTGAAAAGTCAATTGCAGACTATCGGCTTTTAATTGGAATCCTGAACGAATCGAATCGACTTTGAGGTAGGATGCACGAACCGTGCTATCGCCTGGAAGTTGAAGGCTATCTAAATTAGCTGAAAGCTTGCCGTTTGCCGAATCGAGTTGTAGTGTTATGTTATCTATTCGCTTCGTTGGCAAGCGCAAACTATCATTGATGGATTGCGGAAATCCAGCTTGGTAGGATAACAAAATCAATATCGAAAGCAGTGCACTTTTCACATAGTAAAAATACGAAATCGAATGATGAGTTTCCTTAATAATTCGCGTAGAATCAGTTGTCCACTAGAGTGTTTTGAACGACAGTTTATTGTTGGTCTTTAGTAATTACTAGTCTTCCTTTGGTTAGCTCAAACTGGGAGATTGTTGGTCGGATACCAACAATAACAAAAAGGAAAGCAGAATACAGCCAAGCTATTTCACTAGGAAAAAAGATGTTTGTACCGTTGAAACTGATACTGCTCTACGTATTTGAACGCGTGCCCTGGCGCGAAACTCCGCTACGAAGGTGAAATGGGGCTACCTTCTTTTTCGCCTTCCATTGATATCATTCGTAACGTCCTCTAGTTTTTTTATTAATAAAGAATCAACATTTGCATTTTCCAACATTATTGTGTCTTTGTAAACACCTGAAACAATGTCGCCAGTATCAAAAAATTCTTCCTGTGTACCACGAATAATTTGGATCCCGAATCCCAACCGATCGATGTAGCCTGCAAAAACCTTGGAGTCTTTTGGAATTTTAATTGGATTTGGTATGCAAACGCTCACCTGAGAACCTTTCTTGCTTTTATCTAAATTTTCCACAAACCCAACTATTCCATTTTCTATAAGAATAGGAGAACTGGTTGTCAAATTTGACTCTTGCCTAAATTGCAATTTTATTTCATAACAATCTTTAGGACTGCATTTGCACAGAAAAAAACACACTAAACAAAATGATATCCAAGTTTTCTCCATTTTACTTTTTATAAATTACGTTCATAACTACATTATATCTATGATCGTTGAAAATAACATCAAATCTAAATCTAAAGGTTATATCACTAAAAGAATTGCCCCTGAAGTAATTTACTATTGCCCTGAACGGCTTGTCAGTCATAAAATAACCATTCCCACGTTCCATCATACGCCAAAAATCATTTGCGTAATCACCCATCGATTCAAACACGCTTGATTTTGCAAACTTACACGGCAACTGGGGTGGCTATTAGGTTTTGCTGTTATTCCCGAGGCAACTTTGGAAGATCGTTACCTCTTATTCTCCTAAGAGAATCTTCATGTCGTAAATAATAGTTCGCTTCACTGCTATCCATTTTAAAGTAAGTAAAACGGTAAGCATACTCTCCGACCTCGAATATCTTTTTGCCATCATGTTCGCTGTAAAAAAACAAGGTGTCCTGTGAAATCATTTTCAAGTAGCATGTATCCTTTTCATTGCACCTGAACTTCTTGCTATAACCATTAACATTTATTACTCCATCCTTATTCCCTTGCAAGAAGAATAGAACCTTTGATGTGTCATTATCAATTTTCTCAATCGTGTAGTTAGTATCCCATTCACTTTTAATCTCTTGGACTAACTTCCACCCACGATAGTCATTATTGTATAGTAATGGTTTATCAACCTGATCCAAAACGCCCTGCCATTTTTCTTTACAGCTAAAAAGAAAAAAAATAGACGCAATCGTAATAATCAATTTGTAGTTACTCATTTAGTCTAATGCTTTAAATAATTGTAGGTTTTGTTCCAAATATCTTTAGTAAGGAAATTAAAATAAATTAACCTATCACTTTCAGCACCATTCCATACAGTGATTTGATATATGGTACTTGGGGTTCCATCAATAAAGCTCCTACCTTGAAAACTTTGAGCACTCAAGAATAAATTCATATTTGCAGGTGACTTTTTCCAAGCATCATTGTTCGGATTTCCCGCAACGCCTACAAACCATTGAGCATGTCCTCCAAATATTTTAGCAAGCCCACCCGTAGAACCGCCTGCTCCAAATCCTGGTATCCAGCCTTTCCACCAAGGAACAGGCTCTTTAAAGCTTTTTACTATATCTCTCAAATTTGTTCGCACATCAGGATTATGACCCATAAAATGCAAATGTGATAATAGTGCATTTAAAACACCCGTCTTATCGGTACTCCAAATATCAACTGGGTCTGGCCTCTGTCCAGCCGAAAGTGGCGCATCCAATGAAGCTCTAGCCAACCTATAGTCAGGATTCTGTAAAGCCGAAAGATCATTGAATAAATTCACACTGCCTTGTGCGCTCCTAGTTAAAGTATTTCCCCAAGTGTTGTGTTCCTTGTTGTAAGCGTAGCCAGCGCTAAATGCCCCTTCCTTGTCTTTAAAAAAATCTGCCCTACCATTGCTCCAGCTGCCTCCAAAAGAATTACTACTACTGTTAATAGTTGCATTGAAAAAAGCACCTATGCTCATAACAGTGCCACTGCTACTTCCCCCACCTCCATAGGTGCTTAAACTCTGCCCAAAGCCTCGGGCACCAGCTCCCGATCTATCTATCGTTTGCTGCCAGCCATCATATCGCTCGGGCACAAAATCATCATAGGTATAGTAATTGCCCCAAAAATAATAGTCGGCTGGGTCGGCACCGCTAGGGTCGCTGAACGCAACCGGATCATTGAAACTAAAATTGTAAGGCGTAAGGCTTGCATACTTGGTGGCCATCGGGTCAACACCATTCATGCGGCCCAGTACGGGGTCATAGTTTCTGTACTCTAAATCATAAAGTGCAGAAGTGCTGTTCAACTCTGTTCCGCCATTGCCCAAAAAATTATTCGTTGTCACGTTCTCACGCGTCCACGAGTTGACCGTGTTCATATTGAACGGAGAAGGATTTGCTGATAAAGATTAACTAAATCAATCATCATACTGCCACTCTTTTTTAAAGCTATTGTATTTCGCTTCAACACCGAACGGAGCATTGAACCATAATTCAAAAAACTCCACTCTACTTGAATCACGCGTGAAGATGTGTTTTGCATATAAGAATTCATTATTTCTACCACTATAAAAAGTTGAAGGAATTTTTGGAAAATAATCTGGAATTAAAAGTTTAAGAGAATCTGGGTAAGTCCCAAATTTATTTTTGTAATCCTCAAGTTTGGAAATAATGTCGCTCGCGATCTCATTTGTCTTGTCTGCCTTTTCATTCCAATTACATGAAACCAGAAAAATCAATGCCAGTAACTTTAATTTGGTCATGGCGTTTACCTCTTTAAAAAGCCTATTCCGTCATAGACTAAGTCAGTCCTGTATTGATGATTAAAAATAGTGGGGGTTGCAAAAAAACCTGATAAATCCTGACTAAATCTATCAGGATAAAATATGTTGCCTAATCCTTTACTAACCCAAAAATTTGAACCTAAGTCATTAGAATAGAAATCCTGTGGATCCATTGCACTTCCACGTGAATTCTTATCAAACAATTGCAATATCTCTAACCCAGCACCCAATATCGATCCATATCTGTACCCTACTCCAAGCATATGCCTCATGTCTATTACATTTCCATCATGTGGGTTTCTTACATATCTCATTGAAGGCCCACCAGGTTGAGAGCCAAGTCCAGTCTTACTTCTGTCACCTAACTGATTGACTACTTCTGAAATTGTGCATCCATTGGTATAAGCTAAAAATTCACCTAAACTTCTACTTTCCCCAAGATGATTCCTTAGTGGCCCACCTTGCGTCTGCTGAAACGTTTCATCAACCCTTGTTTGCAGCCAACCTGCACTTGCACGGGTCTCCTCAATAGTCACCTCTCTTAGAAGTATATCACCCCCTGTACTCAAAGCATAGGAATTTGCAGCAGATTCAAAACTACTGGCAAACCCATTTGTGCCCCAAGCTTTAAACTGATCGAGATGTCGAGCACCAGCATAGAAAGCATCCATGCTTGAGCCGAACCTGCTATAACTTCCTTCACCCCCACTATTTGTCCAAGTACCGCCATAATCAGCCCCCCATCCACTGTTTCCGTTGTAATCAACAGCCGGGCCTTCGTAACTACTGCTATTAAATACATGCATTGCAAGATTATAAAGCCACGTAGGAATATAATCGTCCCCCAGCGGATCGTTGAAAAATACGGGGTCGTTGTTGGAATAACTATATGGGCTAAGGCTCGCGTACTTCGTGGCCATAGGGTCTATCTGATTCATTCGGCCAAGAACCGGATCGTAATTGCGGTAGAACAAGTCATACACAGAAGTGGTGGTATTAAGCTCGGTACCACCATTGCCTAAAAAATTATTCGTTGTAGTATTTTCCCGTGTCCACGAGTTGGCCGTGTTC
>JAJTGQ010000008.1 GCA_021299455.1 Flammeovirgaceae bacterium
AGAAAATGAAGGTCAACAAAAAACTTAACCATTTTGCCATGAAAGCAATCCTGTACACAAAGGCTATGGAAAAAGCCCTAACTGAACTCAAAAAACTAAAAGCTGGAACTCAACTCAAACTCAATTTTGCGTAACATCAGTCACTAAGTTAGCGCAAAATATCACATAAAAGTTCATGAGTGGATTGCGATTGAGTGAAATTTGGATATATCCAATCAAATCAATGGGTGGCATTCTTTTAAATTCGGCAAAAGTTGCTGGCAAAGGACTAGAGTTTGACAGACGATGGATGCTGATAGACGAAAACGATATGTTTGTTACCCAACGCAAAGTCCCCGACCTGGCACTTTTTAAACTAGAGATGAACCCTGATTTCTTTACGGTTCAGTTCAAAAAAGAGTCAATCCAATTGCCATTTTATTCGGCTTTATCATCTGAGCCTATACGGGCCACTATCTGGGATGATTCTGTAGATACCATTGAAGTTCATAAAAGCTATAGCAACTGGTTTTCAAATAAATTAGGATTTAAATGCAAACTAGTTTCGTTTCCAGAGGGCAATGCTCGTTTAGTTGACCCGCAATATGCCGTCAATCATGATAATGTAAGCCTCGCAGACGGGTATCCTCTTTTGGCCATCGGTCAAAGCTCACTAGATGATCTTAATCAAAAACTTGAATCACCCGTGCCGATGGATCGCTTTCGACCCAATCTGGTTTTTACAGGTGGGCGACCTTACGAAGAAGATTCATGGAAAGAGTTTACAGTTGGCGTTAATAAATTTAGGGGAGTGAAGCCCTGTAGCCGATGTGTACTCACTACCATTGATCAAATGACTGGAGAGCAAGGAAAGGAACCGCTGGCTACGTTGGCTACTTATCGCAAACGTGACAACAAAATTTATTTTGGACAAAATGTTTTATCTATTGATCATTATGAAATACACGAGGGCGATGAAATTATTTTTTAGAAGTTACCAGTTGCAGGTTGCCAGTTACCAGAAACTAGATACCGGGAACCGGAAACATTTGCTAATTGCTTTAAGCTTTCTATTCCTTCTATCCTGTCAGCCAAAAGAAAAAGAGTTGCCCATTTTTGGCGAGCGCGATGTGATTGGAAGCGATACCATCTACCATACCATTGCAAAGTTCCAGTTCGTTGATCAAGACAGCTCATTGGTGAACAATGAGACTTTCAAGGACAAAATCTATGTGGCCGATTTCTTTTTCACCTCCTGCCGCACCATTTGCCCGATCATGAAAACGCAGATGGTTCGAGTGTATGAAGCCACCAGTCAAATGCCTGATGTACTTTTATTGTCTCACACAATCGACCCTGAATATGATACAGTTGCACTACTTCATGATTTTGCAGAGCGATTGGATGTAGAAAGCAAGCGTTGGCATTTTGTAACAGGCGTAAAAGATTCCATCTATAAAATTGCCCAGACGAGCTACTTTGCCACTGCCATGGAAGACAAAACTGAACCAGATGGTTTTATTCACAGCGGAGCATTCCTCCTGATTGATAAAAAAGGAAGAATAAGAGGGAAATACGATGGCACAAAAGAGGAAGAAGTGAATCGTTTGATTGTGGACATAAAAAGATTACGCAGGTTGTGATTCCAAAATCCGAAATTCGAAATTCAAAATTGAATGTTTTTTTTTGGATAGTATGCGGTTGCGTACACCTTGCGGCTTGTGGGCAGTCATCCAACAAGGACATGAAGTTTCAACAGTACTTTGTTCAAGGCGAGCAACTTTACCTCAAAAACTGCAGTAATTGCCATCAAAAAAAAGGAGGAGGATTGGGTCGACTATACCCTCCGCTAAACAAATCTGACTATATGGATCAACATCTCGAAGAAGTGATTTGCGCCATAAAAAATGGAATGGAAGGCGAGTTGCTTGTCAATGGTAAAAAGTACAACAAAGAGATGAAGGGAATACCTTCGCTCACCGAACTTGAAATTGCTGAAATTGTTACCTATATCTACAATTCATGGGAACACCAGCGTGGGATAATAGAAATACCAACCGTTGAGATTGCATTGAAAAAGTGTGAACCAAAATAGGCTATCTTAGTACTAGTTAAACATGTCATGTCCATTAGCTTAGAAAACATACTGCTGCTTGGTTCCTTGCTACTGTTTGTCAGCATTGTCGCAAGTAAAACATCGTTTCGTTTGGGCATTCCCACCCTTCTTTTGTTTTTGGCGATCGGCATGCTAGCCGGCTCTGACGGAATAGGAGGAATTCACTTTGATGACCCTAAAAGCACTCAGTTTTTAGGCATCATCGCAATGGCGCTTATTCTGTTCTCGGGAGGTATGGATACCAAAACCGAAAGCATAAGACCCGTTTTGAAAAATGGTATCGCCTTGGCAACCATTGGCGTTCTGGTGACAGCGCTAAGCGTGGGTTGGTTTGCCAGTTGGTTGCTAAAAATACCTTTAATGACTGGAATGCTTCTTGGAGCTATTGTTTCATCTACCGATGCTGCTGCCGTTTTCTCCATTCTGCGCACTCGAAACATAGGGCTCAAAGGCACCTTGCGCCCGTTGCTGGAATTTGAAAGCGGCAGCAACGACCCTATGGCTTATTTTCTTACGATTGCATTTATAGACTTGGTACAAGAACCCAGTACCTCCATTGCTTTTTTGCTTCCCAAGTTTATAAAGGGAATGCTGCTGGGGGCAGCCTGCGGTTTTGGCAGCGGGCGGTTAATGGTGTTTACACTTAATAGGATTAGACTGGATGTTGAGGGACTTTATCCGGTGTTGGTGCTGTCGATGATTTTCTTTACATTTTCCTTTACTGACAGCATGGGCGGCAACGGATTTTTGGCTGTGTACTTGTCGGGCATTATCCTTGGCAATGGCAATGTGGTTCACAAAAAAAGTTTGATTAAATTTTTTGATGGATGGGCGTGGCTAATGCAGATAATCATGTTCTTAACGCTCGGGCTATTGGTGTTTCCCTCACAGGTAGTTCCCATCATGTGGGAAGGCCTAATACTTTCCATTTTCTTGATCGTGGTAGCCCGCCCACTTGCTGTTTTCATTTGTCTTTCGTTTTCAAAAGACTTGAACGTAAGAAAGAAAATATTTGTGTCTTGGGTTGGTCTGCGTGGAGCTGCGCCTATTGTGTTCGCCACGTTTCCGTTGGTTGCAGGCATTGAATATGCTCATTCAATTTTTAATTTGGTTTTCTTTATTTCTGGAATTTCAGTACTGTTACAAGGCAGTACACTCAGCCTAATGGCCAAGTGGCTGCATGTTTCAGTGCCTTCAGGGCTAAAAAGACAATTCCCAATTGACTTGGAATTGAAAGATAATTCGAAACGAGAACTGCTGGAATTAGACATCGCCAAGGAATCAAAAGCAATTGGAAAAAGAGTAGTTCAACTGGGCCTGCCAAAAAAATGCCTTATTGTACTCATCCACCGCGGCAGCGAGTACATCAGCCCGAATGGCGAAACCTTGATTGAGCAAAATGACCATTTACTGATATTAGTGGATACTAAAGAAACTGTTGGTGAGGTGACTTCGAGTTTTGAACCCTCTTAACATCAATATTGATTTGACTGAATTGATAAATCCATAAATTGCTGGCATGTCTGGGTTTCACATCAAAACATTCAATCTTAGAAAAGCTGTAATTACCACCGGTGTGCTGGTGGGCGTTTATGGATTGTTGCTTGTTTTACTGTTGTGGATAGAACGGGATTCTCCAACAAGTAAGCTTCAATCTCTTCAAGATGCCATCTGGTATTTGGCAGAGACACTGACAACTGTAGGATATGGAGATGTTATACCCGTAACGTATTGGGGTCGAGTAATAGGATTCTTTTTTTTAATATCAAGTTTAGGTGTTTATGGTTTCATCATCGGACAAATAGCAAGTTTTATGAACACAATGCAAGAGAACAGAATGCTTGGCTTTAACGGCACCAACTTTAAAAATCATGTTGTAATTATTGGCTGGAATGATTTTGGCCAGTCAGTAATAAGCCATTTGATCGGAGCTGGGAAGCAAGTAGCTATTATTTCCAAAGATCGGGCGAGCATCGATATCATTCGTGAATACTATACACAAGACCAAGTATACACTTTGTATTCAGACTATAATAATTATGACTTGTTGGAGAAGTCAAACATTCGTGATGCGAATATCGTGTTTGTTAACTTGAATGACGATACTGAGAAATTAGTTTATGTCATCAATCTAAAAAAGCATTTTTCCAGTTTGCACTACGTGGTTACTCTCGACAACGGTAATCTAAAAAGCACTTTTCAGGCAGCGGGTGTGATGTATACCATCTCAAAAAATGAGATTTCATCAAAGCTATTGGCCAGTTACATCTACGAGCCCGATGTGGCGCTTTTCAGCGAAGAGTTGATTGCCTACGCACATGAAGACCACGAATACGACATGAAGCAAGTCATGGTAAAACAGGACAATCCTTTTGCGGGGACGTTTTACGATAAAGCTTTCTTTGACCTTAAAAAGAGTTGTAACGTTGTGCTCATCGGTTTGGTGAAAAGCGTTGACGGGCAACGTAAACTCTTAAAGAATCCTGAGGGATCTTTAAAAATAGAAGTGGGCGATTACATGGTGATGATGATGGATGGCAAAGGTGCAGATCGACTAAGAAAGCAATTTCATATTGAGGAGGGGATATAAAAAAACGGGTCGTCTGCTTGAAGCAGAGGACCCGTTTTTGATTTAGAAAATGAATCTCTATTTGGCTGGTGCTGTACCTCCGGTCTTTCCAGAGCCAGAAATTGAATTTCTCATTTCTGTGTCCGCTTGTACATTCTGCATCTTATAGTAGTCCATCACACCTAAGTTCCCATTGAGGAATGCTTGTGCAATTGACTTAGGAATTTCAGCTTCTGCTTCAATTACTTTCGCGCGTGCTTCCTGCGCTTTTGCTTTCATCTCTTGCTCTACTGCTACGGCCATTGCTCTGCGCTCCTCAGCTCTTGCTTCAGCTACACGCAAGTCCGCAGCTGCCTGATCGGTTTGTAATTTTGCGCCAATGTTTGCGCCTACATCCACATCAGCAATATCAATGGATAAGATTTCAAAAGCGGTACCTGCATCTAATCCCCGAGAAAGAACCAGTTTGGAAATTTTGTCAGGATTGGCCAATACTTCTTTGTGTGAAGCAGCCGAACCGATAGAGGTAACAATGCCTTCTCCAACACGCGCTAAAATGGTTTCTTCACCAGCACCTCCAACTAATTGTGCCAAGCTGGCGCGAACAGTTACACGTGCAATGGCAATCAATTGAATACCATCCGCGGCTACGGCAGCTACCTTTGGCGTGTTAATTACTTTTGGATTTACTGAAATCTGAACAGCCTCAAATACGTTCCGGCCTGCCAAGTCAATAGCGGTAGCTTGCTTGAAAGTCAGGCTGATATTTGCTTTATCCGCAGAGATCAATGCTTTGATAACATTTGGCACATCACCACCAGCAAGGTAGTGGGTTTCTAAGTCGCTTGGCGTTAACGGAATACCAGCCTTCGTGGCAGTAATCAATGAATTGACAATGATACTTGGTGGGATTTTGCGAAGTCTCATACCAATCAATTGGCCGATTGTAACTCGTACACCAGAAAACACAGCTGTAATCCACAAGCCTACCGGCACAAAGTAGGTGAACATGAAAAATACTATGATACAAATGAATACGATGAAAATAAATGCTAAATCCATAAGTTTTATTTTTTAGTTAATGGGTTCTATTATTATTTGATTTGATACTATTTTAACTATTCTAACGCGACTGCCACTGTCCAAATAGTCGCCATTGGTTTTTACTTCTACAATTTGGTTGTTCAACTCCGCTTTACCAATTGGGCGCAAGGCGGAGATCGCCCTACCTTCCATCCCAACTACCAGCTGATCCAACTCCCCCTCGTTTACTTTGCCTTTATTGGATGACTTGAGCGAAAAACGACTCCACATATTGGTGGTAAAAGAGAAATACAAAAGCCCACCACTGGCAACCGATGTGGTGCCTAACATCACCCAGCCAACTTCGCTACCAAAGTACTTGAAACTCAGCCCAACGCCCACCACCAAAAAGCAAAAGCCGATGACACCAACCACAGTCGTGCCAGGAACAAAAATGACCTCTGCCACGACCAAAAGAAGGCCAAACACTACTAACGATAAAACGGTTGACCACTCTGCCATTTAATGTTCAATTAATCGATGTGCAATTTAGCCAATTATCAACAACCAAATACTATTAACTTTTTATGAACCTAAAACAATTGATCATCGGACAATTGAACATTTGCCGTTTTTCAATAGGCTCTTGCAAACAATACGCGTTGACTAGATGGCTTCCCTGAAAAAACACATTTCCCCTCTTTGAGTTCTGCGTCTAACGGAATACAACGAATAGTAGCTTTCGTTTCTTCCTTTATTTTCGTTTCTGTTTCCGCTGTCCCGTCCCAATGAGCGGAGACAAAACCACCCTTCTCATCCAATACTTTTTTCAATTCATCATACGAATCGACTCTGGTAATTTTTTCATTTCTGAATTTTAACGCCTTCTGATAGATATTTTGCTGAATGTCTTCCAATAGTTGAGAAATTTCACTTACTACCGAATCCATTTGCATTACTTTCTTTTCTTTCGTGTCTCTGCGTGCAACCTCTACCGTGCCGTTGTCCAAATCGCGTGGCCCAATAGCGATGCGAACAGGCACCCCTTTCAGTTCGTACTCAGCAAACTTGAATCCTGGCTTTAAGTTATCACGATCGTCAAACTTTACAGACAAGCCCAGACCACGCAATTCCTTGGCAATGCTTTCGGCTTTTGCCGAAACTCTGTTCAGTTCTTCTTCGCTTTTGAAAATAGGAATAATGACCACGTGAATGGGAGCCAACTTAGGAGGCAATATCAATCCATCATCATCCGAATGCGCCATGATCAATCCGCCAATCAAGCGAGTGCTCACTCCCCATGAAGTCCCCCACACTTTTTCAAGTTTGCCTTCTTTGTTGGTGAATTGAACACCAAATGCATCCGCAAAATTCTGACCTAAAAAATGAGAAGTCCCTGCTTGCAAAGCCTTTCCATCTTGCATCATCGCTTCGATACAATAGGTATCAACAGCACCGGGGAAACGTTCTCCTTCTGACTTTTTTCCTTTAATCACCGGCATAGCCATAAATGTTTCTGCAAATTCTGCATACACATCCAACATTTGCTTTGTCTCTGTGATAGCTTCCGCTGAAGTAGCATGTGCCGTGTGACCTTCCTGCCAGAGAAACTCTGCCGTACGTAAAAAAAGTCTCGTGCGCATTTCCCATCGCACTACGTTTGCCCATTGGTTGATCAACAAAGGCAAATCGCGATACGATTGAATCCATTTTTTATACGTACTCCAAATAATAGCTTCGCTAGTAGGCCTAACAACCAACTCTTCCTCCAATTTCGCTTCGGGATCTACCATTAACTTACCAGGCCTAGCTGGATCGGTCTTTAAGCGATAATGAGTAACAATTGCACATTCCTTCGCAAAACCCTCGGCATTCTTTTCTTCCGCTTCAAACAAGCTTTTGGGCACAAACAAAGGGAAATAAGCGTTTACATGCCCCGTCTCTTTAAACATTTTATCCAATGCTTGCTGCATTTTTTCCCAAATGCTATACCCGTAGGGTTTGATCACCATACAGCCACGAACGTCCGAATTTTCAGCCAAATCGGCCTTTTTTACTAAGTCTATGTACCATTGCGAATAATCGTCTGCACGGCTGGTGATCTCTTTTCCCATTACTTTTAAGCTTGTGTTGCGTTTTGAACGCGCAAATATAGAAGGAATGCCAGTATCCTTTCGATCAGTGGTTTCCCAATATTAGAAATTAACCTACGGCTACATTTTCTCGACAAATTTGGTAACTTTCTATATCTAGAATGACTAGATTTACGTTAATAATGTAGAAACAATAAATTCATCTGTATGAAAACGAGATTTGCTTTCCTTTTTCTAGTGTACACCGTAGTTCTTTCAACTGCTGTGGCTCAAAACAGAGAAGATGACGATATGTATTTTACTGCGAAAGATCGCGCTGTCTTGAATGCTGCATTGCAAAAAGATAGGCAGGAAATTTTCGCCTCTTCGAATACAAGAAGAATCACCGAAAGTGAAACCGCTGCGACTATCAACCCCACAGACAGCTATTCTGCAAGAAATGTAAATCCAGAATATATCTCGGGCGCTAAAGTGGGAAGTAGTGCCAACGCAAGCACACAATATTTTTCACCCAATTATCAACCGACAGCTGTAAATCAAAATTTGGCAAGTAATTGTACCAGCTGTGGATTCAATTCCTTTAACAACAATGGATTCAATAATGGTTTTTACAGCCCATTCAACAGATTTGGAAGCCGTTTTGGCATGGCAGGTATGGGGATGATGGGTATGGGCATGAACCCTTGGGGCTACAATAACTTTGGCATGATGGATCCTTGGATGATGAATAGTATGAATGGTTTCTATCAGCCTGGGTTTTCAATTGGTTTTGGATGGGGAAATGGATGGAACAATTTTTACAACCCGTGGGGATTTAATAACTGGGGAATGAACTCGTTCTACGGAGGAGGCTGGGGTAACAGTTGGGGAATGAATGGCTTTTATGGCAACGGATGGAACAGTTGGGGCAATCCTTGGTGGGGTGGAGGAAACACAGTGGTTATTGTAGATCGTCCAAGACCAAACTCAGCCCGCGGTGAAGAGATAGATCGTTATTATAGCACGAATGGAAACCGTGGAGGTGGTAACTCAGGTGGTCGCGTGGCCACATCAGATAATTCTCAACAGTACTACAACAGGGCTTGGAGAAACGATACAGCCACACCGCAACGAGGGTCTACAACTTGGAACAACACCCGTTCCTATCAACAAAGCTACAATGGCTGGAACGACAATAGTACGAGAAGCAATTGGGGTGGATCCAATGGAGGAATCAACAACGGAGGATTCAGCGGTGGTCGTTCATCTGGGTTTAGCGGTGGCGGTGGAGCTGCTCCTAGCGGTGGTGGCGGTGGCGGAGCAAGAAGAGGTAGGGATTAACCCTGGTTTTTCTAATCTAAAAATTCAAACTAATGTGCATTAGATGTTGGGGGCGATGGCTCGGTGTTATAGGTGTGTTCATTTCTGTTGACCTAAATGCCCAAAATTATTTCGTTGAACAGGCACTTTTGTTCTCAAGACAGAGTGCTGGGGGAAGTGCTCGCATACAGGCAATGGGGGGCGCACAAGTCGCGCTTGGTGGTGACTTTAGTTCTGCTCAGTCAAACCCAGCTGCGCTGGGAATGTATAATCGCAATGAAGTAACAATTAGCCCGGCACTGACATTTCAAAGTGCTGACGCCACTTACACCACGTGGGATTTTGACGCGAACAATGACATTTTTTCGAATAAAACAAACAACTCATTCTCAAGCGCAAATGTTAGTCTTCCCGGCCTGAGTGTCGTATTTGGTGCTGGCAAAAGTGATGAAAAAGCGCCCTTTTTGGGAGGCACTTTCGCCATCACTCTCAACCGCATCAATGATTTCAACGGAGGGTTTGAGTACCGAGGGCAAAACAATAGCAGTTCTATCATCGATTACTTTTTAGAGGTCTCCAATGGTTTTACAAAAGATCAGTTCAATCCACGATTCGATCCGAATAGAAGCCCGGCAGGACAAGGCGACAATGTAAACACACCGGCTTACCTGGGATATAATAACTACTTGATTGGCCCAGCAAGTTCAGCTAACGACACAAACTATTACACCGATGTGACGGGTAAGCCGTTTCAAAGCGAAAAAGTAAAAACATCCGGTTCTCAAAATCAGTGGAACCTCTCTTATGGAGCCAACTTTAATGATAAATTTTTTCTGGGCGGTGGTTTGGGAATAATGTCAGTAAGATATGGTTATGATAAAACATATGGCGAAAACTACGAGGGTCAAGTTATGCTGGCACCTTGCAATGACTGCTTCAATAATTTGAAGTTGAGAGAAACCCGTACCACCACTGGCAGCGGAGTTAATTTAACACTTGGAACACTCATCAAGCCTGTTGATTTTTTTCAGTTTGGATTGTCCTACGTAACTCCAACAGCTTACCAGCTTACAGATAGTTACACAGCGAGTATGACCACGAGTTGGAATAACTATGATTATTTCGGCAATGGTCAGCGCAGATTGAACAACGAAAGTTACAGTACTGAAGATACTGATCCGGGTAACCCGACTGACCCAACCAGCTACAGCATGGTGACACCTTCGCGCTTTACGGCTGGCGCGGCCATCTTTATCCCTAAGAGAGGATTCATCACAGCAGATGTTGAATTCGTAAACTATAGCAAGGCAACGACAAGTAGTTTTACCGAGCAACTCTACAGCTTAACAATCGATGCTCCGAACGAAGTAAACAACCGTATAAGTTCAAGATTTCAATCCGTCACTAACCTTCGGTTTGGGGCCGAGTATCGGATCAACAAATTCAGGCTGAGGGCAGGGTACAATCTCATGGCCGATCCCTATGTACGAAGACCATCAGATCGAATCAATTATTCACTTACTAACATGAACTCAATTACGGGAGGAGTTGGTTACAGAGCTTCGAAATTCTTTGTGGATGTTGCGGTTATTAACACTCAAGGTGTTGGCTATTATGTTCCATATGCGGTAGCTTCCCCTGTGAGCCCTTCAGTTGATTACAATAATTCAACAACTAGAATCCAGTTTACGGTCGGGTTCCCTTTCTAACAACCTATTTTTTCGATGATCTTGTTGGAATCAATTTGATCTCCGCGAATTGTTAAACTTGCTTGGCTATAAAACGAAAGCCGCTGCGAACGCAAAAATTCAATTTGGTCTTTCAATCCGTCTATGCCATTTGATTTTAGTAGGGGGCGTTCTTCTCCTTTTGATAAAACAATCCGTCTGGCAATTTCCATTGTAGGCACATCCAAAAAAATAGTCGTACCGGATTGGTTCATGTTAGCCATATTTTCAAAAAAGCAAGGTGCACCACCACCGGTAGCCATCACAAAAGAAGAACCTGACTGGGTCCACGATTTCAAAATTTGAGATTCAATTTTTCGAAAATAGTTTTCCTTTTTGTCTTTAAAAATCTGCGGAATTGTTTTCATTTCCGCCTTTTCTATCTCTACATCTAAATCTACATAGGGCAGTTTCAACTTGGCTGCCAGTTCTTTGGCCAATGTCGTTTTCCCAGAACCAGGAAGCCCAATTAGAAAAATCTTCATTGAAGTAATTCTAAAACTTCAGCAGATGAAGGTGTGTCATTATGATGCCAATTGCCCAACACGGTTCCGTTTTTCCAGAGCGCAATACCGGGATTAGATCGAATGATCGTTTTTAAAACAGTTGCATCTGAATAATAGTAAGGCACCGCCAATTGATGCTGATGGCGGAAGGCCTCCATCTGCTCAGAGGCGGAAGAAGTCAACACAAAGCAATCTACCTTTCCTTCCAATTCCCTCGTCAGCTTTTTAATGGCTTCAATATTTTCTACGGACGCTTTTTTCACATCGTAGATGATGATTAATAATTTATCTCCATCAAAGGTATACTGTGTTTTGTCTTCTCCTTCAGGACTGGTAACAGCATAGTCGGTGATCTTTGGTTTTATTTTTTCTTCATTCAAGACGCGGGAAGAAACATACGTATATCCTGCTTCAGTAATATACCTGTCTGACTTCACTTCTTTTCCATCCTTTTCAAAAGAGTATTCAATAATCGGCTGCTCTTCTGGAATCATTTGCTGGGGAATTGTATTGCCCACGCGATACGCTCTAAAATCAATGAAAGGCAAATGCTGGATGGCGTAAATGCCTATGAACAAACAGATCAACGTAGTAGCCATTACGATGAAATTTCCTTCGCGTGTTCGCAAAATGGCCTTGTAACTTCTTCGATACCAAAACAAATGGAGAACGAAAACCATAAGTACTACGTCCTTTGTAAATGACTCCCAAGGAGTAAGCTTGATGGCATCGCCAAAACATCCGCAGTCAGTGACTTTGTTAAAGTAAGCCGAATAGAAAGTTAAGAATGTGAAGAACACCATCAAGCCTAACAGCACCCAGGTAGTTAGACTCATTCGCCAATAAATCAGAATAGCAACACCCAAAGCCAATTCTAAAATGATCATGATCATTCCAATCTCCAGCGACCAAGGGATGAAATGATGAAAGAAGGATCCAAAATCATTGGCAAACACTTCGAAGTATTCCTCCATTTTTATTTGTGTGCCAATGGGGTCGTTAAGCTTGATGAGGCCGGAGAAGATAAAAAGACCTCCTACAAAGAAGCGGGAGAATAGGTCAATAATTTTGTTAAACATAGATACTGATAAAGGCTCAAAATAACGAAAAAATAGTATTTCTGAACCTCAATAAATTCGCTCGGCTTTGTTAAAGATTCGTTAATCTCATTGTGCTATCGAATCACTACTAAAGTCCGATCTTTACTGACCTAAAAAAATAGCATGACAAAATTCTACGCTTTATTTTTCTCTGTTCTTTGCTTTCAAATTCAAGGTTCGGCTCAAGTTACACTAACCACTTCTCCTTACTCTCAAGATTTTAATTCAATTGGCAGTGGTTTGCCTCCGGGTTGGAGTGTACGTACAGGCGCCACGGCTACCGCCTTGGGGAATGCAGGCACACTTGTTTCAGCCGCTACCGCTTGGAACACAACTACAGGAAACTTCAGAAATGTAGCAGCCGCAGCGGGCCTTACAGCTACATCCGTTTCCACCGATCAAAATAATTCCGCCAACAGAGCATTAGCCGTTCGCCAAACGGGCAGCTTAGGAGACCCTGGTGCCGCATTTGTTTTGCAGCTCGCGAACACTTCTGGTCTCACCAATTTTCAGCTAAGTTTCAAATTGCAATCATTGGATGGTAGTGCTGCTGGCCGCACCACAACTTGGCGAGTAGACTACGGCTTTGGATCAGCGCCCACTTCTTTCACTGCTTTATCTACAACACCGGCTACGTTGACAACAACATTGGCAACAGGTGGGATCAGTTGGGGTAGCACAGATGTAACTGCGAATTTTGGTACCACATTGGATAACATAACAGGCGAGGTGTGGATTCGCATTACCACTCTTACCGGATCTACAGGAAGCGGATCGCGCCCCACATCGGCCATAGACGATTTTCAATTGACCTTTGCCGCGGGTGATGTAACCCCGCCAACATTCACTTCAACCTATCCAAAAACATCAACCCTCTCCTCCTCAGGCTTTGATTTGATGACGAATCTAAACGAATCCGGCAAAACCTATTTTGTGGTATTGCCTAACAATGCGCCTGCGCCTTCTTCATCACAAGTCAAAAATGGACAAGATGGGGGGACACCCCCGGTGAGCGCAATATCATTTAGAACTATTGACGTAGCAAATGCCGCTACCGACTACAGCACTGCCGTTTCTGGCTTAGCATCTGCCACCGACTACGATGTGTATGTGGTAGCCGAAGATTTGATACCCAATCTGCAAAACGCGCCTATTAAATTAGAAGTACTTACCAATACCGCGGGAGATGTGACCCCTCCCACTTTCATCGCCAGCTATCCAAATGTAAGCAGTGTTTCCGCTACTTCATTCACGGTTCGAACAAATTTGGATGAAGCGGGGAAAACATATTATGTCGTGTTGCCATCTGGCGCCACCGCACCTTCATCAGCGCAAGTAAAAGCGGGCCAAAATGGAAGTGGCGTAACCGTTGCTTTGAACTTGGCAGGAACTATCAACGTGACGTCAGCCGCTACTGAGTTTACTTCCGCGGTAAGTGGACTAAGCCCTTCCACTGGCTATGATGTTTACATAGTAGCGGAAGACAATGTGCCTAATCTTCAAATCATTCCAACCAAAATAAGCGTAATTTCCTCTGCACAATATTTGGAGGACTTTAATGCGTGTGACGGCACCGCATCTTTCTCACAATTCAGCAAAACAGGCGCGCAGGTTTGGGGTTGTACGGATTTCGGAAGAAATGCAACCAAAGGCATACGCATAAATGGTTTCGCTGGTACGGCACAATTAAATGAAGACTGGTTGATATCGCCTGTTACCACCTTAAGTGCCAATGCAAGTCTTTCATTTTATTCTCAATTTTCGTTTGCAGGGCCGTCCCTTCAGCTAAAAATCTCCACTAACTTTTCTGGCACTGGGGATCCATCATCAGCTACATGGACTGATTTGAATGGAAACTTCCCAACCGTAGCCGTGCCATCAACTAGTACCTCATTGGCTGATTGGACTTTGAGTACCGTTGATTTATCCGCTTATTCATCGCAAAATGTTTATGTAGCATTCGTTTATACTTCGTCCACAGGCACGAACACCGCTGCCCGCTGGACATTGGATGATGTTAGCTTCAGCAATGCGGCAGCCAGCTATTTAGAGGCTTCACCCTCCTCATTATCATTTATTGCCGGAGGAACGGTAAAAAGTTATTCGCTACGAGGATTCAACCTATCGAACAATGTTACCGTTAATGCGCCCAGTAATTTTACCGTATCGAAAGACAACACTACGTTTTCCAGTTCCATTTCGTATGCACCAGTAGAAATTGCTTCGGCACAAAATGTATTTGTCAAATTTGACGCTCCCGCTGGCGCAAACACCTCCACCGGCTCTATAACAAATCTGTCAATAGGGGTTGCCAGCAAGAATATTTCTGTTCGAGGAACGGACAAGTCACAGACACTAGATGTCACCACTTACAATTTAGAGTTCTTTGGTACTGACGTAAAAGATACGGGCGGAACAGAATTCGAGCCGATTGATGATGCCTTGCAGGTTTCCAATGTTATTACTGTGCTCCAGAATATCGGTGCAGATATTTTTGCTGTGCAAGAAGTAGCCGATGATGCAGCGTTCAATCAACTTGTGAGCAACATTTCTGGCTTTAGTGGAATGTTGGCTAACAGATGGTCCTATTCTTTTGATCCGCCTGATGCCAATTTTCCTCCCCAAAAAATTGGGTTTATCTACAATAGTTCAACCGTTCAGTTGGTGAGTTCCAGAGTCATGTTTACTCAACTTTACGATGCGGTTAGAGCAGGGAACACAGGTTTATTGCCTGGCTACCCAACTACCGCCTCCAGCTTTTGGTCGTCAGGAAGATTACCTTTTATGGCCACATTTGATGTTACTGTTGCAGGCGTCACAAAGAGAGTGAGGGTGGTTAATATTCATGCAAAATCTGGGTCGGCTACGGGAGATTATAACCGAAGAAAATACGATGTAAAAGTGTTGCACGATTCGCTGATCGCAAACTATGCGAATGACAACATTATTTTGTTAGGTGATTACAACGATGATGTAGATGTTTCTATTGGCGCGCCCACCAATCCTGAATCGACCTATAAAGTCTTTGTTGATAACACGACTAATTTCAATTCGCTTACGTTGGCCATTAGCCAGACAGGAGCTTTTAGCTTCCCCAGTTCGAGTAGCTTTTTAGACCATCTTACTACTTCCAATGAACTGACGAATTCATATGTAAGTAATTCCATCATTGTAGAAGATCCAAGGACCTACATTTCCAACTACGTCAACACTACTTCCGATCATTTACCAGTGTCAGCGCGTTTCTTGCTGTCGGTGAAAGCAGATCAAGCAATTACATTTAGTGCGTTGCCAGCTAAAACCTTTGGGGATGCGGCTTTTACGCTCTCAGCTTTTTCTACATCCGGCTTACCCATTAGTTATACAAGTTCAGATGCTACCATTGCGTCCATTAGCGGTAACACGGTAACTATTTTGAAAGCAGGAACGGTAAGCATTACCGCTAACCAACCAGGCGATGCCAACTTCAATACCGCAACCAGTGTTGTTCAGTCATTGACTATCAACAAAGCCAATCAAGCAATTACATTTAGTGCGTTGCCAGCTAAAACCTTTGGGGATGCGGCTTTTACGCTCTCCGCTTTTTCTACATCCGGCTTACCCATTAGTTATACAAGTTCAGATGCTACCATTGCGTCAATTAACGGAAATACTGTAACGATTTTGAAAGCAGGAACGGTAAACATTACTGCCATTCAAACTGGGGATAACAGCTATAATGCAGCACCAAGCGAAGTGCAACCCTTGGTGATCAACAAGGCAAACCAACAAATTATATTTGCAGCCATCTCAGAAAAACAATTTGGCGATGTTCCTTTTGCGTTGAATGCAAATACTACCTCCGGCTTGCCTATCACCTTCACAGCATTGACAAGTAATAAGGTGACCATCGCCAACAATCAAGCAACTATTGTAGCGGGAGGAAGAGTCATCATTGTGGCTTCGCAACCGGGCAACGCTAACTACAATGCGGCTGCATCGGTCAGTCAAACCTTTTGTATTAAACCCGCCAAGCCCACAATCAGTGTCTCATTAGCATCAGGGAATGCCACGCTCACATCTTCAGCGTCTGGCGGGTATAAATGGTTTTTAAATGGAGCACTAATTCCCAATGCAAATGGTCAATCTTACATTGCTACGTTGGCAGGAACCTACAAAGTGCAGGTGAACTTGGATGATTGCCTAAGCGACTTTTCAAATGATACTCCTGTTGTAATTACTGGCGATTTGCCAACAGGCAACGCATTTATTTCTCTTTACCCGAACCCGACAGCGGGAAGTTTGTTCATTTCAGGTTTAGAGTCCGAAACAAATGAATGTTCGATCGTTGATTTACTTGGACGACCAATAATGATGAACTTAGAAAAATCAGGTGACCAACATCGATTAACCACAGAAAGCCTGGCTGACGGAGTTTACATGCTGAGGGTGAAACAAAGCAACTCAGTACTTCAATTGAAATTTGTAAAAAAGAACTAATCGGCTTGTTAAACTATTAGAAAAAGCACCGCTTTGAAAGAGGCGGTGTTTTTTTATTTTAAGATTTGTCCAAGCATTATGTTAGTCGTCTGACCGCTTGGAGCGGTCTGACGCCTTTGGGTTACTTTATCTCCAACATCTTCACCACCGTCAATGCTGCTTCTTCACCCTTGTTGCCCAATTTTCCTCCGGCTCGTTCCATCGCTTGCTTTTTAGTTAACGTAGTGAGCACACCAAACGCCACTGGCTTATTGCTTTTCAAATTCACTTTCATTATTCCGTAGGCAACCCCCTGGCACACATAATCAAAGTGAGGTGTGTCCCCTTGGATCACGCAACCCAAGCAAATAACAGCTGCGATGTCTTTTTTCTCAGCTTCCCATTGTGCTGCCAACGGAAGTTCAAAACTACCGGGAACATTTTTGCGGACGATATTTGATTTCTTAACGCCCATTTCGATAAGCGCATGATAGGCACCTTCAAACAAAGGTTCTGTAATTTCTTCATTCCATTCGGCCACCACGATGGCAAATTTTTTATTAGAGAGATTGATTTTGCTTTTACCCGAAACTGATTTGAGTACGCCAGCCATAAGTTTAGTTTAAAAATAAATGGCTTCAAAAATAGAGAAAAAGAGTAGAGATAGTTTGAACAAATCTTGGCAGGGATAGAAATGGCACCCCGCCCCCCCGATGAGTTGTGCGAATCGAGGAGGGGCATAGCGCCCGTCTGGCCGAGCAGGCTGGTACAGTCAGTAGCCGCCCAAATAACAGCTTTCATCATCACCAAACTTCATTTTTATGCCACTCTGTCACCTTTTGGCAGCAAATGCCCTGTGGCATAATCATTGACTTTGAGGGCATATAACCTCGAAAAATTAACAATTACAGATATGGGAAAGATCATTGGAATAGATTTAGGAACCACCAACAGTTGCGTGGCCGTAATGGAGGGCAACGAGCCTGTGGTGATTGCCAATAGCGAAGGCAGAAGGACAACTCCTTCTATCGTGGGCTTTTTGGACAATGGAAAAGGCGAGCGTAAAGTAGGAGATCCTGCCAAACGTCAAGCTATCACCAATCCCAAGAACACGGTTTCTTCTATCAAACGCTTCATGGGTAAAAAATTCGGTGAAGTGACTGGCGAAAAGAAAATGGTTTCGTACGAAGTAGAAAGTGGCAATAACGACACCGTGCGCGTGCGCATTGGTGACAGAATGTACACACCACAAGAAATCTCAGCGATGATTTTGCAGAAGATGAAAAGCACTGCTGAAGATTATCTTGGAACTACGGTAACGGAAGCCATTATTACAGTCCCCGCTTACTTTAATGATGCAGAACGCCAAGCAACCAAAGAAGCCGGGCAAATTGCTGGTTTGGACGTAAAGCGTATCATCAACGAGCCAACTGCTGCTGCATTGGCCTACGGTCTAGATAAGAAGAACAAAGACATGAAGATTGCTGTGTACGACTTAGGTGGTGGTACATTCGATGTGTCGATATTGGAATTGGGTGACGGTGTATTTGAAGTGAAGTCGACCAACGGTGATGTGCACCTGGGCGGTGATGACTTTGACATGCGCGTGATGAATTGGTTGGCCGATGAATTCAAGGCAGACAAAAACATTGACTTACGCAAAGATCCAATGGCGCTCCAACGCTTAAAGGAAGCATCTGAGAAAGCGAAGATTGAATTATCGAGCGGAAATGAAACAGAAATCAACTTACCTTATATTACTTCAGTGGACGGGGTACCCGAACACTTGGTGAAAAAATTGAGCCGTGCTAAGTTTGAGCAATTGTGCGATGACTTGATCAAAAGAACACTAGAGCCTTGTAAGAAAGCAATGGCTGACTCAGGGTATTCTGTGTCACAAATTGATGAAGTAATCTTAGTAGGTGGATCAACACGTATCCCTAGAATTGTAGAAGAAGTAGAAAAGTTCTTCGGCAAGAAACCATCGAAGGGTGTTAACCCTGATGAAGTAGTAGCTGTGGGTGCTGCAATACAAGGTGGTGTATTAACTGGTGAAGTGAAAGATGTGTTGTTGTTGGATGTTACTCCTCTTTCTCTTGGTATAGAAACCATGGGTGGTGTGATGACGAAGTTGATAGAGTCTAACACGACTATCCCTTCTAAAAAATCAGAAGTGTTCTCAACGGCCAGTGATAGCCAACCATCGGTAGAGATCCACGTGTTGCAAGGTGAGCGCCCGATGGCGAAAGACAACCGTACCATTGGACGATTCCACTTAGATGGAATTCCTCCTGCTCCACGCGGAGTACCTCAGATCGAAGTGATCTTCGATATCGATGCGAATGGAATTTTGCACGTGGCTGCAAAAGACAAAGGCACAGGCAAAGAGCAAAAGATTCGCATTGAAGCTTCCAGCGGTCTGACCGATGCAGAAATTCAAAAGATGAAGCAAGAGGCTGCCGCCAATGCAGAGAGCGATAAGAAAGAGAAAGATAAAGTGGAGAAAATCAATCAGGCAGATTCATTGGTTTTCCAAACTGAAAAACAGCTTAAGGAATTTGGCGATAAATTATCTGAAGGAAATAAGTCGGCCATCAATGGTGCATTGATTAAGTTGAAAGAAGCTCACGCTAGCCAAGACTTAGCTGCGATTGACACAGCAATGAACGCACTCAATACGGCATGGACTGCGGCTTCGCAAGAGATGTACGCGCAAGGCGGACAGCCAGGCGCAGAGGCTCAACCAAATCCTGGGGCGGATGCCAATACCGGAGCAGGCAACACGACAGGCGGAGCGGATGCTCAGGACGTTGAATATGAAGAGGTGAAGAAGTAAATAACCTCTATTTGAATAGTTCTAAAAAAAGCCCCATGAGAAGTGGGGCTTTTTTTTACTCAAAGCTTTTCCTCCATTAAATCAGCAATTCTCGGATTAATTCCGTGCCTGCGTTTTATATTTGCCTCCCTTAACACACTCCTGTATGTTAGTTGTAAAATTTGGTGGCACCTCGGTAGGCAAGCCCGAGCGGATGAAAAAAATCGCTGAGCTGGTGCAGGGTATGCCAGGGAAAAAGATTGTGGTTCTATCTGCGTTAAGTGGAACAACAAATACGTTGGTACGCATTGGAGAACACTTGTTCGCCCAACGCCAAACCGGAGCACAGCAGGAGATTGCAGAACTGGAAAATCATTATTTACAGTTCATTAAAGAACTATATTCATCTACAGCCTATCAGGCAATTGGGCAAGAGATTGTAAGCCGTTACTTCAGTCTTTTTCGGTTACTGGCAGCAGGCAAATTCGATGATCGCAGCTACCGCGAGCTACTCGCTCAAGGTGAGTTAATTTCTACCGAGCTCTTCTATCATCATCTGCAAGAAAAAAAGATCGCAGCTCGTTTGCTTCCGGCTTTGCACTTCATGTCCATCGATGAAAACAACGAGCCTGAATTGGAAAAAATAAGTGAGCGCCTACAACCCATTTTGGCAACTATTCAAGCCGATATTATTGTGACGCAAGGCTATATCTGTCGGAATAACAAGAACGAAATTGATAACTTAAAAAGGGGCGGTAGCGACTATACCGCTTCGCTGATTGGAGCCGCTATTCGCGCAGAAGAGATACAAATATGGACAGATATTGATGGCATGCATAACAACGATCCCCGCATCGTAAAGAAGACCATGCCTATTGCAGAACTTACTTTTGATGAAGCCTCTGAGTTGGCCTACTTCGGGGCTAAAATTTTGCATCCCTCCACGATCGTGCCGGCTCAAAAATATGCCGTCCCTGTAAGGCTCAAAAACACGATGGATGAAAAAGCCCCCGGCACCATCATTAGTGACAAAGGCTCGCGCGGCCAGTTTAAAGCCATTGCCGCAAAGGATGAGATCACAGCCGTAAACATTAAGTCCTCGCGCATGTTGCTGGCTTACGGTTTTTTGCGAAAAGTCTTTGAGGTATTTGAAAAGCATAAGACCTCTATTGACATGATCTCTACCTCAGAGGTAGCCGTGTCTGTCACTATTGATGAAAATAATCATCTGGACGAAATTGTGTCAGAGTTACAACAGTTCGGCACCATTGAGGTAGATAAAAACCAAACCATTATTTGTATTGTAGGTAACGATCTGGCAGAAAAAGAAGCGGTCTTAAAAGAAGTATTTGAGGCTCTGGCACCCGTCAAGATCCGGATGGTCTCGTTTGGAGGTAGTCATAACAACATCTCCATTTTGGTAGATACGTCACATAAAGAAAAAGCACTAAACCTCTTGAACGAAGGCCTCTTTCATCTCTAAACCCGGCCAAAAATCCAGAACTGTAAAGCGAGCAGCTGTATTTCCCCAAAATGAAATTTCAAATACACTCGTTTGTGTTTTAATTTTTCCGCCTATATTTACCATAGACCAAACCTAAGGCTATGGAAATCGCAGTCATTATTGTATTCGTAGTTGGCTACATCGCAATAGCGATGGAGCATCCCATTAAAATCAATAAAACTGCTTCCGCCTTATTAACGGGAGTGTTTTGTTGGACCCTTCATGCACTTTCTTCTCATGGCGCACCCGGAAGCGTAACCGCGGAACTCTCTCATCATCTCGCGAGTGTATCAGAAATTCTTTTCTTCTTAATGGGAGCAATGACCATTGTAGAATTAGTAGATGCCTACCAGGGCTTTCGTCTTATTACCGACCGGATCAATACCACCAACCCAAAAATTCTGTTGTGGCTGATCTGCTTCGTCACATTTTTCCTCTCAGCCATCTTAGATAATCTTACTACTTCCATTGTGATGATTTCTTTGATCAGGAAGCTAATCCCTAACAAAGAAACGCGGATGTTTTTTGCGGGGATGATCATCATCGCGGCCAACGCGGGGGGTGCGTGGACACCTATCGGTGATGTAACGACCACTATGCTTTGGATTGGCGGCCAAATTTCAACCGTGAACATCATGAAAGTACTTTTCGTGCCTAGTATTGTTTGCATTTTGGTGCCATTGGTTTTCTTGAGTTTCACATTGAAGGGAGAATTGGGCGTACGACAAAATACGGCTCACATGCATACGGATGACCACGGTGAAAAAGTAAAGGGCAGCACCACCATGTTAATGCTAGGGGTAGGCGCCTTGATCTTTGTCCCAATTTTTAAAACCATCACACACCTACCACCCTATATTGGAATGCTGATGGGACTCGGAATACTTTGGGTTGTGTCAGAATTGATTAACCCCCATGCTGACGAGGCTGCTCGGAAACCCTTTACCGCTGCGGGAGCGCTCTCTCGAATTGACTCTTCTAGCGTTTTATTCTTCCTAGGCATATTGTTAGCTGTGGGTGCTTTAGAATCAATGCACATTCTTACTCATTTTGCCGAAATTCTAAGTTCGACTTTTGGAGATAACCGAATCATCGTTACGTTAATTGGTCTTTTATCTGCTGTGGTAGACAACGTACCGTTGGTGGCGGCCAGCATGGGTATGTATAGCTTGGAAATGTATCCGATGGATCATTTAATCTGGGAATACCTCGCCTATTGTGCAGGCACAGGTGGAAGCATTTTGATCATTGGCTCGGCTGCTGGTGTGGCTGTAATGGGCATGGAAAAAATTGACTTTATCTGGTACTTGAAGAAAATAAGTCTGCTGGCGATGCTGGGCTATTTTGCAGGAGCAGCTTGCTATCTGGCCATCGAGCATTTCTTCATGGGCTACTAGCCGATGAAGTTAAAGAGGAGTTACACCAGATTGGCCACGTAGGGTTGAATATCGACTACCTCACCATTTTGGTGTAAGTTCTTTAGTCGATTCCAAAATGCAGCGGTATAAAGCTCTTGGTGATCCATGGCAAAACAGTCGCGCAAAGGTCCGGCCGGCAACAAAAATTTCACCAACTCCTGGGGAAAAATATCGTTTTCATTTATCGCATACCAGGGCTCGGCATTCATTTCGTCATCATCATCCCGCGCTTTTGGAATGTCTTTAAAAGTACAATCGACCAAGGGCACAATTTCATCGTAGTCATAAAAAACTACTCGTTCCTCAAGGGTGACACCAAAATTCTTAATCAGTAAATCTCCCGGAAAAATATTGCTCATGGCCATCTCCCGAATGGCGTTGCCAAAATCATTAACTGCGTGTTGAACTTTATCCGCACTCGCCTGCTCTAAGTAAATATTCAAGGGTATCATCTTGCGCTCGACATACACATCCTGGAAGCAAACGATCCCCTGCCTTACTGAAACGCTCTGCGAACAATCCAGCAATAAAAAATCCAGGAGTTGCTGATCAAAATAAGCCAGTGGCAAACCCAAATATTCGAACCGCTGTGCATCCGCCAAACGACCAACACGATCATGCTTGGCAATAAAAAGATACTTTTCAATTACCTCTTGCCTCGTAACAGATTTAGGTGGCTTAAAATGATCACGGATGATTTTGAATACTAAATCATAATCGGGCAACGTAAAAACCATCATCACCATGCCCGGTATGCCAGGGGCCACCATAAACTGTGAGCGGTGCACTTGTAAATGCTGGTGTATTTTGGCCACCACCAACTCCTTGCCATGCTCTTGGTAGCCCAGGTTCATGAACAACTGTGCCTCCGGTTTTGACGGCATTACCTTTAGTAGGAGATCAACTAAGCCTTTCGGATCGCGTGCCACCACTAAAAAATAGGAGCGGCTAAACGCAAAAACATTTTTTAGCTCCTCTTCGGTAGTAAGCAGTGCGTTGAGCACAATGCCATTTTCAGAATTGGTAAAAGCAAATAATAGAGGTTGAATACGTTCGTCCGTATTTCCATAACCCAGCAGATAAGCATGTTTGTTACGGTAAAAAAGATGCGGATAAAAAAACAAATGAGTTGCCGGATCTGGAATCAATGAATTCATTTTCTCCAGTAGTTTCGAAGAAGTAGCGATCAAATTTTGATCTGAAATCTCAAAATCGATTTTTTGTAGTACGGAAACAAAACCCGTCTGGCGGATCGTTTGATATGATACTGAAATTGAGTCGGGTTCGATATCCTTTTCTGGTGTTGTCGAATTAAACAAAGTGAAGGCGAGATCGCCCTGGAAAAGCATTCGGCCAACTGCATCAAAAAATGTTTTTGCAAGTGTGTCACTGTTGGTCAACTTTTCAAATTCAGCACCTGTCTGTTTCCACCACCTATTGCCCAGTTTTCTTGAAGTCGATAACTCTTTGACCGCATTTTCAAAAACCTGCTCGTGCAGCGAAATTCTTTTTCTTACTGCTTCTCGTTGGGCATGCCATTCCTGTCGGGTGAAGCGATGCTTCGCCTGCCTTGTTACTTCATCAAATTCAGCATAAAAACTCTCTAGATGCGCACGAAGAAGGACAGCCGCATTGGTAGCATCTATCGTACGTGCTTCACTCACGGGTTGCAATACTGGCAATACATCGGGTCGCTATTTTCGCCATCGGGAAAAAGATTCTCTACTTGATGATTACAATGCTGACATCCATGGGTGACTGAAAGAGTCAATGAAGTAGGGTGTTGGCAGAGTAGACATGGCAAGCCTGCTTTGCGTTCTACAATGTCAAAGCCCGGATAGGAACATACCGGACAGGCAGAATTTATTTTATGGATCAGCAAAGAGGTCGCTTTCTCTATTACTTTCATGCGAGTCGGATTGAACATTGCGCGCATATCCGTTTCTGCCTGAACGGCTGCACCACTCAATTGAATTTCTTTGAATGTATCTTTTAACGTTTGCCAATCGGAAATTCCCTTTTGCAATTTGGTTTCCGTTCTTAAAATAAGGGCGTGGCTTGGAAATCCTACTTCAATGGCGAATTCTCTAAGTTCTTTCCACGAAGAGACTTGTTGATGTGCGTAATTGGTGTTCGTTGAGATTTTACTGACAGCGATCTCCAATTGATTTTCCAAATCCATCAACAACAAGACCTCTTCATCGGCCGGAACAAAACCCATTTGTGGGTGTAGACCAAAAGATCCTTCGCTGGCAAGTCCAAGTGTTTCGCCTGATAGCGAGAGCGCTTGCTGAATTTTAAGACGAGCCGTAGACAACGCATCTTGCTTTCGTTCCACTTCTCCGGCAAAGGTGCCAAATTGATCGGTATCAAAATCAGGTAGCACCAGCAGTTCTACTCCTAACTCTTGAAAAAGAGGAGCGATGACCTGCTCCTTTTTGTGCTGAGTAGCGATCACCATTTTCCGGCCGCGAAAAAAAGTCGTTGGTTCGCTTGAACCTGAAGCGGGGAAGTTGGCTTTGTTACTGTCCCTGACCAAGTGAGAAAGCTAGTTTGCCATCAAAGCGATTTAGATTCTCTGTTTTAATGATATCCAGACCAAGCGCGTGGACTTGATTCAGCAACGCCAGTACATGTTCATAGCTACCGGGCTGATCCATTTTCTTAGACGTAAAACGGCAGCGCCAATGATCGGTACAGAATGTTTCTGGTTGACCATCGGGGTACACTTTTACACCGCGGTTGGTGATAAGAACTAGTTCAAATGAACCCGCCTTCACTCCACTCAATAACTTACCCAAGTCATTTGGATTTCGGTTCGCGCCATTCCAATGCAAGAAAATATCCACGCCTACCAAATCCTTTTTAGCAGGGACAGTCGGATTGAAGCGCCCTTGAATTTGCTTGCGGTTTTCTTTATTGTAAACCACCTCTTTCAATTTTTGAGGCTTCGATCCTAAGCGTTGAATAATGGCTTGTGCAAATTCTTTTGTGCCTACTTTCTCAACACTAGTACCTTCTTTGAAAAGATCGTAGGTATGGATTCCGTCTTCTAAGGTTTTCAACCACGCGTTGTGTACTTTCTCCGCCACTTCGGGTTGACCGATGTAAACCATCATTTGCACCGCACCGAGTAATAAGCCCGATGGGTTGGCCATATTCTGACCCGCTCTGCGTGGCGCAGAACCGTGGATGGCTTCGAACATGGCATACTCCTGTCCGATGTTTGCAGAACCACCTAAACCCACAGAACCAGTTATTTGTGCGGCCACATCTGATAAAATATCGCCATACAAATTCGGCATCAAAATCATATCGAAGGCTTCGGGTGTATCGGCCAACTTTGCTGCTCCGATATCAACAATCCAATGTTCGTTTTGAATGTCCGGATACTCCGCGGCCACTTCATCAAACACTTTGTGAAACAACCCATCGGTCAGTTTCATAATATTATCTTTCGTAAAGCAGGTGATTTTCTTTCTGCCATACGCACGCGCATACTCAAAGGCAAAACGAGCAATCTTTTCGCAGCCGGGGCGAGTAATGATTTTCAAACACTGTGTTACTTCATCAGTTTGTTGGTGCTCAATTCCTGCATACAAATCTTCCTCATTCTCGCGAATAATGACAATGTCCATTACTGGATGTTTGGTCGCTACATACGGATGGTAAGAGATACAAGGGCGCACATTCGAATATAGCCCAAGTGTTTTGCGGATAGTTACATTCAAACTCTTAAAGCCACCACCTTGAGGTGTGGTGATCGGTGCTTTCAAGAAAACCTTTGTTCTGCGAAGGGAGTCCCACGACTCGTTGGCAATACCCGAGGTATGCCCTTGCTCATATACTTTCTCTCCGATGTCGATTCGCTCAATTTCAAGTTGGGCGCCTGCCGCGTCCAATATTGCAAGGGTAGCGTCCATGATTTCTGGGCCAATACCGTCACCGCTTGCTACTGTTATTGCTCTTTTTGCTGCCATTTTGGAATATTTTGAGCAAAGATAAAGATTATTCCATACTTGAAAGTATTACTTTCTTCAAAGGCCAGGGAAATCGCTTTTAAGAAATTTTCAGATAACAAAATGATTGTGAAGTATTTGGAGCAAGGGCAGTGATATTGTATTTTTGATTCATCAAAATGAGTTACGTGAAAAAAAATGCGTAGCTCAAATCCCCTTAGAGAT
>JAJTGQ010000127.1 GCA_021299455.1 Flammeovirgaceae bacterium
ACGAAGTGCAAAATCATTATGCTCACTTCGTCCATCAATCCACAAGATTTCAGTAGATCAAAAAAGTATACCAACGTACGGCTCTACTTAAACAAGCCATTGTCTCACGACAGCATCATTAACCTAGCGGTCTAATCCGTTTCGATTGCCGTCAGTTTCTTAACAAACTCCTCGTCCATATTGATGAGGGAGGTGGGCGCAAAATAAGCCACTTTGATTTCCTTAAGTTTTGGAATAAGGGCAGCAATCTTCTTTGGCTTATCTTTTTTAGCCTCGCTCGTTGCAATTTTTAAAATCTTTAAGAACAGGAGTACATTCTCGCATTCGTCCTTGCCGAACATTCGAATCTGTCTTTGAATACTATTTGAATGCTGGTTAAACAACTCGAAATCCCGAAGCAAACAATACTGCAAGGCCAACAATGCCTTAACCTCCATTTGTGCAAACGGGTACTTTTTCAAACTCACATCATTGATCAGACTATTGATCAGCTTCGCAGCTTCTTCATATTTTTCTACATAATAGCAACTTAATGCACGATAGGTGATGTAAATCAAATGCTTTGGAATGTCCATCGTGTCTGGCTCGATATCTGAAAATATCCGCTCATTTTCGGAATACAGTTCCTTTTCCGTTCCCAGCCGAAGGTTTCGCTCCAACTTAGAGACAAAAAACTGGACTGAAAAAGTAAGCGTTGGGTAGTTGACTAACAAATTGGCGGCAGCATCATTTACCTCCTCAAAATACTTCTCTGCCTGCCGATATACTTTGTAATGATTGTAGTATTCCAGTCTCAAAAACTCAAACACTAAATTGAGATGAAAATAAAGTGGATCGAGGTTATAGGTTTCAAATATCTTCTGTGTGTGCGCAAAAATATCTTCAATCGATTCTCCCTCCTGATGTAGGTTATCATCCGTCTCTACAAAAAGACGATGATAAATCACCATCAAGCTTTGATAAGTGTATAGTCGGTGCGACTCATAAAGTTTTGCTACATTTTGCATCTCCTTGAGCAATAATGTCAGTCCCAATTTCTCTGTTTCGTCAGCAGTCAAGTAAAAACTTCCATACTTTCTAAAGTAGTCTGCTAACAGATCCTCCGCTTTGTCTACTGCCAGCATATATGCTACGTGCCTGTTGTAAAGCTGCGAATAGGTGAAATAGTCGGGCGTGTTGATATGCAACTTCTTCAAAGACTTATAAACCACAGTCAACTCGTTGGCCAAATCGTAGTCCAACAGCTCCTTCTCTAGCTTTTTTAGTGTCGCAATGGAGATGGTTCTTTTTTTAGAGAACAGCATCTCATTTAAATTAGCCACTTTTCGCAGAATATCCGTTCTGGGACTCTCCATTTGTTGAAGAAGATGTTCTTCAATTTTTTGATTCAAACGAGATCGAAGTGTGTAGTAGGCATTGGCATTTACGTCCAATTCTACCATGATCTTGCTATCGGACAATTGCCGTTCGCGCAAGGCCTTTAATAGATAAGCTGACTTTTCAGCATTACTTTCCATTAGAGAATCGTAAATCTCTTTGAAATCCTTTTCAGAAAGCTGTTTAATGATGTTTTTTAACTTAGCCATACACAGACATTAACTTATAAAGATTATGAATTTATCAAATCAAAGCAATAAAACCCTAGCAGGCAAACCGAATTGGCAGGGAAAAATTGTCAATTTTTCCGAATTTCAGCCTCGGAGGGATTTTTGATTACATATGGTAAAAGTAAGTTATGGACTCGTTCTCGCAAATGATTATTGATGCTGTTGGATCGATTAAGAATTCGGTTGTCAAAATTGACGTTTACAAAACCACCAACGGAAAGCTTCGTGCTGCAGGGTCAGGGTCTGGCTTCATTTTTTCCTCGGATGGCCTGATTTTCACCAACTGTCATGTAATCAATGATGCCGAAAAAATCATGGTCTCATTGCTGAACGAAAACGAAATTGAGGCCACCTTGCTCGGAAAAGACCCGGATACAGATCTCGCGATTCTTAAAATTTACGCAGATGGGTACTCGACATCAAAATTGGGGGATTCTGAGCAACTACAAATTGGCCAATTCGTCATTGCCATCGGCAATCCGCTAGGCTATCAACATACCGTTACCACCGGAGTTGTGAGCGCGCTGGGTAGAACCCTAAGATCACAAAATGGGATGCTGGTTGATAACGTCATTCAATCGGATGCTGCACTAAATCCTGGGAACTCGGGTGGGCCACTGATCAACACCGAGGGGGAAGTGGTGGGTGTAAATACAGCCATCATTCAAGGGGCCAATGGCCTCAGTTTTTCGGTAGACATCAACACCGCCAAAGAAATTGGAAGTCAATTGGTAAAAAACGGAAAAGTATTTAAGGCCTATTTGGGTTTTCAACTACAAGAGGTGACCATCAACCCAAAAGTGAAGAGGCACTACCACCTGCCTAATGAAAAAGCTCTTTTCGTTGTCAGTATTGAGGAAAATTCACCCGGCTCGAGATCACAAATAAAAGCAGGCGATTTAATTATTTCGTTCAACAATAAACCAGTTAACACGCTCAATCAACTTTTTAAGGAACTGACCAAGAAAGAGATATTAACGATGATTGATATATCGGTAGTCAGGCATACTGAGTTATTGAATGTCGGGATTTTCCCCGTGGAAAGAACAAGGTAAAATAAAAAAGTCTGCACAAAGCAGACTGGAGGTTGGTGGAGAATATCGGAGTCGAACCGATGACCTCTTCCATGCCATGGAAGCGCTCTAGCCAGCTGAGCTAATCCCCCAAAGGGACTGCAAATATATTTCAATTTAAGAAACGCGCAAACCTTCAGCACTTTCGGCCAACTTACGCATAATCCTCACACGTTGCGGATCAACCGTTCGCAATTTAAACTCACTCCCCTCGTCCGATCCCATTCCAGCTATTTGCTGATTCTTGAATGCCATGCCGCTTTCCCTAAAAGCTGTGGCAGAGAAATGGATCTCCTTTGCACCGGATTTTTTGATGATCTCTTCAACCGTTTCTTCATTGACACCCGATCCGGGCATTATAGCAATCCGTCCCTTTGCCTTTTCTATCAGTTGACTAATCAATTCAGCTCCTTTCAAAGCTTGTGCCTGCTGTCCGGCTGTAAGTATTCGATCGAAGCCCACTTCGATACAATCTTCCAATGCTTCAAATGGATCGCGCGTCATATCAAAAGCACGGTGACATGTAACTTTCAGCGGACGGGCTTTATCGATCAACTCTTTGCAGCGCTTTTTGTCGATTGCACCATCTGGGTTCAAAATCCCAAATACAATTCCATCTACACTTAGCTTCTGACATTGCGAAATATCGCGCTTCATGGAATGGAATTCATAATTGGAATACAGAAAATCACCACCACGAGGGCGGATCATAACGTACACGTCC
>JAJTGQ010000110.1 GCA_021299455.1 Flammeovirgaceae bacterium
CATCTTTTCCAACATCTGACGCATGAAAACCATCCCTCCCCAAGGGGTGATTTCCTTGTCTGTATAGCCAATTTCAAACTCCATAACACTAAAATAGCTATTGCTACGCATTAGAAAATCCTATTGCGTAATTTGGGTTTAAAGAAGGTATTTTTCATTTTATGTAGAACAAAGTGTACGGTGGGATTAGTTCCGGCTACTTTTACAAGCTACTCGTGCCTAGTTAGTTTTATTGGCGCGAGTATTGTCAATAAGTGATAAATGTCATTGTCTAATTGGAATGCCATAATTAACTTTCAAGAAGTAATAGTGGCGAATCTATGAACGTGAAGACAAAAATCGATAATTTATCTAGGATAGCCGCCTTATCTTTCATTTGCTTTATGATCGGGTTTTATCTCATCAGCGAAATGGTTTGGGGCTATGCGTTTTTAGTAGCAGGTCTACTACTCGGAGTTGCCGATATAGTGCTTAAAAGGAAAAGTGATAAAAATCCGCCCGCACCTCATCACTGAAGCTTTGCCATTCGATCGATCAGATCTCTACTTTTTCTATGGCTGTCACGGGGACAGTGTAACCACCTCGCAGTTCCACAAACTCATTTGCTACTGCGATAAAATTGGAGAACACTTCAACCGTACGTCCATCTTGTAGGCGTATCCAAAGCCCGATTTCATCATGATCTTGTTGGGTCTCACGGGCGGCAGATTCAAGGAGGTGTTTTCGTTCGGTTCTTTTCTTATCATCAAGCAGTACATCTTTAGTATAGAAGTGCTTGTCACCAAGTTCATCGACCGACATGGGCACGAGTTTACGAGATACTTGCCAAGCCTTTAGTTCGGTACGGAACCACTCCATTGCAGGGGATGTCCATTTATAATTCCGAAACAAATAGTCGATCGTGTTTTCTTCCGTTGTTGTAATCTTGTTTCCATCTTGAACCAACCTCATAAGAAGGTTGGCATCTTTGATTGTAATGCTACCATCGCTAGTATGTCTGATTAAAAGATTAGCTTCCTCAATGATCGCTGCATCCATTTTTTTTCCGTTGATCGTTTTGTAGTAGCTCATATCGATTACTTTTAGCTCCTTTTCCGCTACAAAGATCAGGAGTACAAACTCGCTTTTTCTATGAGAGATAGCCTTTGAGGCGATGATATTTGTCAGCTTTTCTGCCAGGTAAATCAAGTGCTTCTGCTTCTTACTCTAGCAGATTTTGTTGGCTGAGAATAGTTGCCTCTGCAATGATTTGCTCAACTCGGTCGGGTGAAAAACCCAGTTCTTTAAATAGCTTTTTATTGAAAGGAACGTCACGGCACAGCACTAGCCCTGCCTCCATGATGGGCACTCTTTCTTTTTGCGATAGTGATTGAAGGCATGTGATGGGATAGAGTCTTGCTTGATCAATCATTTCTCTGATCCCGTTACCGTCCGGGTAGTCCCAACCTAGTAAATTCAATTTTGAACAAAGGGCATAGGCAATAGCATCTGTAGAAAATCGGGTGTTGGTAGCAATCCAACCTTCGCTCATTTTGTTTTCCGGATTCGCATGGATGTCATTAAATCTGGAATGAACGTACAATGGAATTTTAACATCACAGATTGTTCCCTGCAAATTACGGTACTTACATTCAAATACTTTTTGAACTCCATCTCTCTCCGCTAAAATATCGATTTCATGATTTACGCATCGGCCTTTTAGATTTTGGTTAAGTTTTACCTTATGTCCTTGGTACTTCAAAATCTCGCTCACATATTTTTCAAAAGGATAGCCGGATGGGCCTAATTCCATGATGGCCTTTTTTAATTTGTATTTGGACGCTGCCGGTTGGTGCTTTTTCTTTAAGATGTTAAAGGCTAATTGATAAATCTTTTTGGTTGTCATGCCTTCCTGCAAATGATCCTGAACTTCCTGTATCACCGCTTCTATGATTGCTTCGCTGGCACCCGATCGCTGTAATGATTTTCGTAGCTTGATAGCGGAAAACCAGGCTTTTTCACCGGATGCTTTGACGATTTGAATTTTTGATTTCATGGTTGGGTCTTCAAGAATTTTATTTTACATAATCGGTTGCCTCCCCTAGATGGCGGTTTATTCCATTTACATCGCCAATTTAGCAATAAAAACGATCGGCATGGTTGCATTAAGTGTCTGTGAGGACTATCACGTTTGTTGGTGATTTCTATCACCAATATTTTCTTACATAGTTCTCAACTTACTCAGGCAATTAAAACCGAATCATATGAAAAAGATATTATGTCCGGTTGATTTCTCCGATGTTTCTGCAAATGGCATGGAGTATGCGTCACATTTAGCAAAAGCACTTCAAGCCAGTCTTACACTGCTCCATGTACGAACGTCTATTTGGCCGGAAGCCGTACAGTTAAAACAAGAATCAAGAAGGAGTAATGAAGAAATCCATTCTGCCCTTTTACTCTTTAAAGAAGAAGTGCAAAAAGAGTTTTCCATAGATTGTAGTTACCATATCGAGAATACGACCGGCACGGTTGATGAAACGGTAGCCTCTTTTGCCAGGCAGTATGACTTGGTGGTAATGGGCACCAACGGGGCTGACGACACCTATCAGTATGTTTTTGGAACCAATACGTTTCAGGTGATTGAACGATCTAATTGCCCGATTATTGTAGTGCCTCAGGGTTGTGTTTATCAACCTGTTGATCGGATCATTTATGCCTATGATCCGGATACCAATCCAATTTTTCTGATCGATCAATTAAGGAATTTATCTAGTTCGTTAAGCACCGAAATCCGAGTTTTACATATTGCAGAAGACAAACCGTCTGCCGAACTGAAGCGAAAAATGGAAATACTGCGCGATGCGGTGAAGGCCCGCGCATCAAAAAGGTTTGACTGGAGTTTTGATTTTCAATATTCCAAAGATGTTTGGTGGGCGTTGGATCAATACATGGCGGACAACAAAGGGAGCATGCTGGCACTTTCATTTCATCACCGGTCTTTGTTTGAAAAACTATTCAACGAAGACGTTATTAAGAAAGTAACGATGGTTGCGGATTATCCCGTCTATGTTTTCTGGAGGTAGTAGATTCTATTTAAAATGGACTTTATTGATTACTACAAAATACTTGAGCTAACTAAAACAGCTACGGATGCAGATATTAAGAAGGCATACCGCAAGCTCGCCAGAAAGTATCATCCCGACTTAAATCCAAGCGATGCAGCGGCCAAACTGAAGTTTCAGCAAGTCAACGAGGCCAATGAAGTGTTGAGTGACCCGGAGAAGAGAAAAAAGTACGATGAACACGGTAAAGATTGGAAGTATGCAGACGAAGCGAAGCAGTATCAGGAAAGGGCTAGCCGGAATAGAACAAGAGACAGAAGACCTGATCAGGGGTTTTCTGGCGATTTTTCGGGTGGTGACTTTTCTGATTTTTTTGAATCCATGTTTGGCGGTCAGTCGAGTCGAAGAGGGACCCAGGTAAAATTCAAAGGCCAGGATGTTACGGCTGAACTTCAGCTGACTTTAAAAGATGTGTATACTTCGCAAAAGCACACGTTAACGATCAACGGGAAAAATATTCGATTGACTATACCTTCCGGTGTGGAAAATGGTCAGACCATTAAGATTGCCGGTTATGGTGGGGAAGGAGTGAATGGTGGTCCATCTGGAGATTTATACATCAGTTTTTCCATTGAGAATACGACTAAATTCAAACGTGATGGCAATAACCTCCATACGGAGGTGGAACTTGATCTTTATACGGCACTGTTGGGTGGCGAGGTGACGATAGATACATTTGACGGCCAGGCAAAACTGGTCGTGAAACCAGAAACCCCAAACGGCCAAAAAGTCAAACTCAAAGGAAAAGGTTTTCCGGTTTACAAAAAGGACAGCGAATTTGGAGATCTGTTTGTCACCTGGCAGATCAAAATCCCTTCCGGCCTCACCGAAAAGGAAAAAGAATTATTCCGGCAACTTCAAAAACTGAGAGGTAATGGAAAATAGACAGTTAATTCCGGTAGCAGACTTCTGTGATCATTATCACATAGAGTTTTCGTTTGTTCGCTCATTGCATGACTATGGCTTGGTGGAGTTTACGACCGTCAAAGAAGTCCAATACCTTAGAGCTGAGGACCTCACTGAATTGGAAAAAATGGTGCGTCTGTATTACGAACTGGACATTAACCTGGAAGGAATAGATGCCATCAGGCATATTCTTCAACGAATGAACAAGTTGCAAGAAGAGTTAAACTCCTTGAGGAACAGACTCGATTTCTATGAGAGTTGAGAGAAGCTATTAGTAAACCCACACAGTATCAGTCATTATTCAAACGACTGTCAATTCAGTTAGAGTTCGACTCTTATTCATTGTCTTCATCCTCCAATTGTTGATCGACTGTGGTGGTTGCTTTTTGTTGGAGCTTTGCTTTGTGTCTTTTGATTTGGCTTTCTAAACTCCTGCAAACCATTTCTGCAGCAACTTCAAAGCTTTCTGCCAGTTCTTTCGCAAACAGATCATTGCCAGGAATGACCAGGGTAGCTTCTACAAGAAAGTTGTCGCGCTTGGCGTTCTTTTCTTTTTTTAACAAAATATTGCATCGCTCAATACGATCATATTGCCGATCAAATCTTTCAAATTTTTCTTGAATTACCTTTTGAGTTTCCGGATTCAACTTTTGAATATGCGGAGATTGAATATTGAATGTCATGAGTGAGATAGTTTATGATTCTTTTTTAAAAACTCCGGTTTTCTGCCCGATATCAGTGCTTTGTAAAATAGTTCTTTACAAAGGCATGTTGTTGATTTTCTGTCAGCTTATCCGTTTGTTCCATTTTGATTGTTACCTGTTTCAATTGCTGGTCTGCGAGAAGTGAATTATACAATTCTACTTTTGCATCGGTGGGGCCAAAGAGTATTACATCGCTGTATTCTTTGATTACTTCACGTAACTGTTGGTAATAGTCTGATTGCTGCTGTTGTTCTTTGCGATGCAGGTGATCTTCCCCTTTTCGTATGATTGTTTCCCTTACTGCCGGAGTAAATTTTGAGGTGATCGTTTTAGTGGTTATTGGATCGGGTGTAAACTCCATCAAGTGGGCGCTTGCATGATCCATCCAGATTCCTAGTTTCTTGTTGGTTTTCATAATTCTTGCTTTATAAGTTACAAAATCATATTGTCACGAGGGCTTATCATGAATTGTAGTTTTGCGTTTGTTTTTGTAGCTGGCGTAGTTAATTTCGATGTCACTACTTAGTTTAGTAATACTGGTGTTTAGCTGGTCAAAAAGTTCTTCCATTTCTCCGGTAGGAATTTTTTCACCGATTTTTAGTCGGTCGGCATTTTTCCGAAGTCTCGCGATCAACTCCTGTTCTTCTTTTGTCAAGTCGAGATGATGGTACTTCAAAGCGTTTTCAACGGCTCGTAACGCCTTGTCCAACTCGCCACCAGCCTTTATGCCATCAAGTTTGAAGTATTCAGTTTTTGCAACATTCATATGCAACCCGGCTAGAGAATTGCCAGCTCTGGCAAAAAAGTAGTTCAGATCCTGTATTCCGTCTACTTTAGCAACAGCAACGTGTTCTTTCAATTCGATTAGTTCTGAAATAGAATTGCGAATAATCTGCTTCCGTGTAGAATCTTCAATTGTTAATAAAATCGTATCCATATATTGAATCGCAAGACCAATATGGCGAGCAGATTCAGCATATTGCTTATCTGCAAATCCAACCAGTGCTCCATTGAAATGTACGTCTGGCAAGAGCTCCCTTGTGGAAATTTCTACAATTCCTTCTTGCGGTGCTTTATTTTCTTTTGGTTGACACGCAAAAAGGAAAACGAAAATGATAACAGCACTATTTAAAATGTACGTTTTCATAGCGTTTATTTTTATTCAGTGATGAATGAACTACCTACCAAATGTGGACTGAAAATGAAGAATTTGAAATGATCATTGTTAGAGCAGATGCTGATCTACATCATATCAAACACTACATTTAACTCCATGCAACAGCTGGATGACCTCTTCATCAGAAACATTGGGAAGGTGTGTATAATAGTCGTTTAAATTGCTATGACAGGTTGTGTCAATGTAGACTACTTCGCAATTCTCTTCTTTTAGTTTACGGAGTGAATCATCTGTCAATACAGGTACAACAGCGATAATTTTTTTCGGAAGGTGTTTCGCGAGACTTCGATAGCAGGCAAGAAATTGACTTGCTGAATTCATTCGGTCGTCTACTACCAGTAAAATTTTATTGGCTAGATGTTTGATTGGTGGTGGCCCCACATATTGTTCATACTGGTGCCTCAACGCACGTTGGATCATTGCGATTTGATGGTAGACATAGTCTTGAGGGATACCCACATTGTTGGGCAAAATATCTACGCCATCTAAACTTACCGAGCCGATCGATTGGTTGGGATTAGAGGGGTCCTTTATTCTTTTGGAAGGAATGATATCCATCGGCAAGCCAAGTGCCATGGCAAGATCGTGGCCTATCTGAACTCCACCTCTTGGGATGGCAACCACGACAGCATCCTGATCTTGACCTTTATATCCGATTAACTTCTCTGCTAAGAGGTGCGCAGCATGTTTTCGATCGTGAAACATAACGTTTTCAGTTTGGTAAAGTAAGGCATCAACCGCCAGCTAAACCATGATCGCAGTGGTTGTTTTTTATGATTAATGTCAATGCTTTATTATTTTCTCATTTTCGATGCTTTTTGGATCGAATCCTCTCTCATTTTTTTCAATTCCTTGTCCTGCTTCTTAAAATACCCCCGGAAAAAGAAATTGTGTTTCAATGCTTCCATATTTTGATTAAATCGATCAGTACCAAATTCAATATTTTTCATGCTTTTTTTCAGGTCTTGGGCGAACGCGGTATCGTTGATTAACACCCCGGTGGCGCCCTGACCTTTTTTCAGTTGTTCTGTCACTACCCGGATATCGCTAGTCAGTTCAACCGCCTTTGTCGTTGCTTGCTGCAATTGTTGAATACTTTTCTGTAGTTTGACTGTTGAAACGGTATCGTACAATAACACGCCAGCTACTCCTTTTCCATTTTTTATATCTTGAATAAGAACGTTGAGATCTCTTGAAAAGGCCGCAGTATTATTGGTGGTAGCCCGAATGTTCGAAATAGACTGTTTGACATTTTGAGCGACTGAAGTATCCATCAGAAGGCTCCATAGTGAGTTACTACTTTTCAATTTTTGTGTGATTCGTTTGAGGTCTGTTGTAATAAGGTAAAGATTTTGGTTCGTCAAATCAAGTGTTCGTAGCATCTCATCTGTTTCCACCGGTTTAATAGAAGTCAACATATCTCCTTCTTCTACTATGTCGCTGGATCCACCTGCGACATTGGAGATGTTCACTAGCTTATTTCCCATGAGGCCATCTGTTCCCACGGTGGCAATTGAACTTTTTTTAATGAAGGGGTGAAGACTATTTTTAATTACCATCGTCACTTTCACAGTGGTGTCGCTGATGATTTCAACTTTCTTGATAGTTCCTACATCTATCCCCGAGAATCGAACATTGTTCCCTTTCATAAGCCCATTAACATTGTAAAAGGTGGCTTTCACCTCAAATGTTTGATCAAAAAGATTTTGGTTGCTACCAATTAGATAAAGTGTAACAAGTAGAAATGCTAATCCTATCATGACAAAAATTCCTAGTTGCACATTGCTGGAGGTGGTATTCTTCATAGTATTATTTTAGTCAAAGAACAGTTTTACTTTTGGATCTATACTCTTTCTTAAATCTGCATAAGTGCCTGTTGCGTAGCAAACACCATCAATGAGCATAACAACCCTGTCTGCAGCCATGCTCACACACTGCAAATCGTGAGAGATTATGACAGACGAAGTTTGATACTTCTTCTGAATGTCAATCATCAGTTGGATGATTTCTTTTCCGGTGATCGGATCCAATCCAGTAGTTGGCTCATCATATAGAATTATTTCCGGCTTTAGAATGAGTGTACGTGCAAGCGCTATTCGTTTTCGCATACCTCCGGACAGCTCGATAGGCATCATATCAACGGTATGTTCCAAACCTACATTATATAACGCCTCCAATACTAGTTCGTCAGTCTTAACGCGACTCATGTCTTTCTTGAGCCAATGTCTGCGCAATGGGAATACCAAATTTTCTCGAACCGTCATCGAATCGTACAATGCGTTACTTTGAAAAAGAAAACCAATTTTCATTCGTAAGCGATCAAGGTCTTCATGCTCGAGGGTGAGAACATCCTGACCAAAAATGGTAATTGAGCCATCTTCCGGCTTCATTAATCCAATGATGCATTTGATCAGTACCGATTTCCCTGAACCTGACTTTCCTAATACCACTAGATTTTCACCTTTGTATAGATCCAAATTGAAATGATTGAGCACCTTATTCGTTCCAAACGATTTGCACAAGTCTCTAATGACTAAAACGGCTTCATGTACAATGGCGTTTTCCATACCCAACTAGGTTAAACCCAAGAGATCTGTTATTTGGACAGCGATTAAATCAATTACGAAAATGGTTAGTGAAGACACGACCACAGCTGAGTTGGCTGAGTTGCCTACACCTTCCGTTCCCTTTTTAGAATTGTAACCTTTATAGCAGCCGATCACCCCAATAGCAAAACCAAAAAAGAAAGTTTTAATCAAAGAGGGAATAAAGTCGCTGTAACTGATTGCCTGAAAGACTTGAGACCAGTATAAACTCCAACTCACTATACCTTTAATGTTCGCTCCCAAGTAGGCACCGTAGAGTGCAATGGCATTAGACCAAAGAGATAGAATCGGCAACATTAGCGTAGCGGCCAATATTCGTGTTACAACCAGGAACTTGAATGGGTTAGTTCCGGAAACCTCCATGGCATCTATCTGCTCTGTGACTTTCATTGACCCGAGTTCAGCGCCAATGCTGGAGCCAATTTTTCCGGCAGCGATTAGTGCGGTAATCATGGGTGCAATTTCCCGAACTAATGATACAGACACCATACGTGGCAGCCAAGATTCAGCTCCAAATTCTACCAGGGTTGGTCGAGATTGGATTGTTAGTACTAAGCCCATAATGAAGGCGGTGATTCCAACAAGTGGCAAAGACTTGTAACCAATGAAAAAAGCTTGTCTGACCAGTTCGCCAAATTCATAACGTGGTTTAAATCCTTCTTTGAAAAAACGAGCAGCAAAGCGACTGATATCACCCGTCTCCTCAAAAAATTGCTGCAGATAGCTTGGCGTTTTCATTGTGTGATCAATTAAGCAATATTATCTTTAAGCCGAAACCATTGAGTTCTTTTATTCAACAAAAAAACATCTTTTTTAATCAAATCTTACAAAAACGAGTCTGTGAAATAATGACTATCATCATTGTATTTTTTGACAGTTGTCAGTAGGGAAGGATGACATGAATTTGAGTCGCCAAGGGTCCTGACCCGATCCATTGTGTAAAACACCTTGTCCTTTCCTGATTTTATCCTTATTTTTTCATCCAATCCATTAAACCAAACCTATGGTAAGAGTCATTCCCTTCCTTTTGCTACTATCCCTCGGGGCAACCGCTCAATCAGTGCCCTCCAATTATTATCAAGACCTTCACTATCGTCTCATTGGACCTTTTCGTGCAGGTCGCACCGTAGGCGCTGTGGGAATTCCAACACAGCCCAACGTGTTTTACATGGGTGTGAATAATGGAGGGGTTTGGAAGACAGATGATTTTGGCCGTACATGGAAACCTATTTTCGACAAAGAGTCAACCGGATCAGTAGGGGACATTGCAGTTTCTCCCTCTCAACCAAATGTGGTCTATGTAGGAAGTGGTGAAGGCCTCCATCGTCCTGACTTAGCTACGGGTGATGGGATGTTCAAATCAACCGATGGTGGAAACACATGGAAACATATTGGATTAAATGATGCCCAGCAAATAGGTCGTGTAGTAGTGCATCCAACCAATCCTGAAATAGTTTTCGCGGCAGTCTTAGGTCATCCCTATGGCGCGAATGAAATGCGTGGTGTATTTAGAACCAAAGATGGTGGGGCTAGTTGGGAAAGGGTTTTGTATAGCAATCATAATACGGGAGCTATCCAAGTTGAGTTTGACCCGACCAATCCTGAAATTTTATTTGCCGATCTATGGGAACATCGCGAAGGCCCTTGGGAGAATGCCTCTTTCTCAGGAACAAACAGTGGTCTGCATAAATCAACGGATGGAGGAACAACCTGGCGAAAGCTGACAGTTGGCTTGCCTACTGCGGCTCAAGGTTTAGGCAGAATTGGCTTTGGAATTTCCAATAGCAACCCGAAAAGAATGTTTGCCACTGTCGATGCACGAGAGCAAGGCGGAGTGTATAGAAGTGACGATGCCGGTGAAAGCTGGAAATTGGTAAGCACCGAACGCAGAGTGTGGGGACGTGGAAGTGATTTTGCGGAGATTCGCGTGCATCCGAAAAATCCTGATGTAGTATATGCTGCCAATACTGCGTCTTATCGTTCTACAGATGGAGGAATCACCTGGACGTCATTCAAAGGCGCACCTGGCGGTGATGACTACCACCGCATCTGGATCAATCCATTGCAACCCGATATTATGATTTTCGCAGCCGATCAAGGGGCTACCATTACAGTAAACGGAGGGAAGACCTGGAGTTCTTGGTACAATCAACCCACTGCACAATTGTACCATGTGTCAACAGACAATCAATTTCCCTACTGGGTGTATGGCGGTCAGCAAGAGAGTGGCGCTATAGGAACAGCGAGCCGTGGAAATGGCGGGCAAATTTCTTTTCGCGATTGGATGGGTGCAGGTGCCGATGAGTATGCTTACGTTGCGCCTGATCCTAAAAATCCAGATATCATTTATGGTGGAAGAGTAACACGCTTCAACAAGAAGACAGGGCAGACACAAAATGTGGCACCAGAAGCGTTGCGTTCAGGTCAATACAGAATGCTTCGCACCTTGCCGTTACTTTTTCATCCGGCTGACCCAACGATGTTGCTGTTCGCAACCAATGTATTATGGAAAACACATTCAGGTGGAGATCAATGGGAAATAATTAGTCCTGATTTGACTAGAAAACAACCAGAAGTACCGGCTAGCATTGGCGATTTCAAAACCGAGAGCCTAAACACCATGAAGCAGCGAGCAGTCATTTATTCCCTCGCTCCATCGCCATTAGATAAAAACATTATTTGGGCTGGTACAGACGATGGTCTAGTTCATCTGACCACCGATGGAGGAAAAAACTGGAAAGACGTAACACCTCCGGTGCTCACTTCGTGGGATAAGATTTCTCAATTTGATGCCAGTCATTTTGATGCAAAAACTGCGTTCTTTTCGGTGAACGCATTCCGCAAAGATGATCTTCGCCCGCACATTTATAAAACAAATGATGGAGGCGCTACCTGGAAAGAAATTGTAAATGGAATCCCAGCTAACGGATCTGTCAACGTAGTGCGCGAAGACCCCAAGCAAAAAGGATTACTTTTTGCGGGCACAGAGCGAGAAGTGTTTTTCTCCATCGATGAAGGAGAAAATTGGCAATCGCTCAGAAAAAACATGCCGGCTACTTCCATTCGTGATTTGGTGATTCATGAAGATGACTTGGTGATTGGTACGCATGGACGATCAATTTGGATTTTGGATAACATCAATCCGCTCCGAAATCTCGCCAATGTTTTTGCAGCTAAGAACGCCTACTTATTTCCTCCTGCTCAGGCCACCCGAGTTCGCAACAACATGTTTTCTGATACACCACTTCCCCCGGAAGAACCTGCCGGACAAAATCCACCCGATGGTGCTACTATTGACTATTGGTTAACGGCTAATGCCAGTGTGGTGCGTATTGAAATTGCAGGGTTAGATGGTGCAGTCATGAGAGTGCTTTCGAGTAAAGATCAGCCAGAGCCAATAGATACGCTTTCGATTGCTCATCCTACGTATTGGATAAGACCTAATCAAGCCGTTTCTACTCAGCCAGGTCATCATCGCATCGTTTGGGATTTACGTCACGATCCACCAAAGGGAGCAGACCGACAATTTGCGATAGCCGCTGTATACCACAATACGCCAAGTGGTCCGGTGGGACCTTACTTCCTGCCCGGCAAATATAAAGTCAGACTGGTAGTGGATGGTACCATTGTACAAGAACAGGAAATCCACGTCAGACTGGATCCTCGAGTGACTTTTTCAAATGACGATTTGGTTTTGCAATCAGTTCATTCAATGATGTGTTATAAATCTTATAATGAGTTGCTGGCGTTGAGAAATGAGATTGATTTGAAATTGTCTAATCCAAAAGCGAAATGGGGGAGAGGGAAGAAAGAGCTTCTTATTGCACTTCGCGGAGAAGGCCGCCCCGAAAATCCAGATGTGATGTATGGAAGTATTTCTGACACATCCATTGAGAAAGAGACGATCGTGGCACTTCAGGAAAAACTATTGTATTTGATGTCTGTTCTACAAAGTACTGAGGCGAAACCAACGGCTGCACAAGTTCAAGCAGTAACCAAACTGACAGTTGCATCGATAGAACTGAAGAAAAGGGTGGAAAAAGTAAAATGAAATTATTTATCTTTATCAAAACAAAAAATTATGCCAACCTATCAGCTTAAAATCAACGGCAAGAGTATGCAGGCAGAAGCGGATTCTGATACACCTCTTTTGTGGGTGTTGCGAGATAACCTGGGTTTAGTAGGAACGAAATATGGTTGCGGCATCGCACAATGTGGTGCTTGCACCGTTCACCTGAATGGTGTGGCTGTTCGTTCCTGTTCATTGCCTGTCTCAGCAGTGGGTAGCAAAGCGGTAACAACCATCGAAGGGCTTTCTGAAAAAGGTGATCACCCTGTACAGCAAGCGTGGAATGAAGTTGATGTGGCACAGTGTGGCTATTGCCAGGCCGGACAAATCATGACAGCTGCAGCCTTGCTTGGCAAGAAAACAAAGCCAACAGATCAGGAAATTGAAACAGCGATGAACGGAAATATTTGCCGTTGCGGTACCTATCACCGCATTCATGAAGCAGTGGTGCTAGCCTCAACTAAAATCTCAAAATAATCACGAGATGGAAACAATAGCTAAAACCAACAGACGTGATTTTTTAAAATTAGGACTTGCTACAGGAGGTGGACTAATACTCGGATTCCACTGGAATACCTCTTCAGCGTCTTCCTTCGAAGTAGTAAACCCTGATCTTTCAGATACCATCAATTTCAATAGTTATCTGTCAATTTCTCCAGAAGATGTGATAACCGTTTTTTCACCGAATCCTGAATTAGGTCAGAATATCAAAACATCTTTTCCAATGATAGTGGCAGAAGAGTTGGATGCTGATTGGACGAAAGTGAAAGTTGTGCAGGCAATGTTGGATACAAAAAAATACGAACGTCAATTGACGGGTGGGAGTGGAGCTATTCCCCATTCTTGGGAAAGACTGCGCAAAGCAGGCGCCACAGCCAGACAGATGTTGATAGAAGCCGCAGCAAAAAAATGGAACGTTTCTGCGGCATCTATCACAACCGACACAGGGCTTGTCATTCACGCGGAGAGCGGGAAGAAAGTAACGTATGGTTCACTCGCCAATGAGGCTGCAAACATCCCCTTGCCAACGGACGTAAAACTGAAAGACAAAAAGGATTTTAAAATTATCGGCCAACCGATTCGCAATGTCGACAACCAAGACATGATCACCGGTAAATCGCTGTACGGAATTGATTTTTATCGTGAGGGAATGCTGATCGCAATGATCCAGCGCCCCAAGTCTTTTGGGATGAAAATAAAATCAGTAGATGCTAGTGCAGCCAAAGCAAGTTCCGGAATTATCGATGTCGTTACATTCAAGAATAATGTTGCAGTAGTTGGCAAGTCAACATGGCAAGTAAACAAAGCGCGCAAGCTGTTGAAGATAGAATATGAGGTAGACGGAAAAATTGAAAGTACAGAAGATCACGACAAGCTCTTCAAAGAATTATTGGAAAACAAGGAAGCAACAGTAAGACGGAAAGATGGAGATGTGGATGCGGCCTTTGCGGGCGCAGCAAAAGTAATCTCTCGTGAGTATCAGTGTCCGTTCCTTCCCCACAATCCGATGGAGCCAATGAATTTCTTTGCACATGTAAGACCCGATGGAGTAGAATTAGTAGGGCCTTCACAAACACCGGATATGGCACGTAACGAAGTAGCTAAACTATTGGGTATTGCGCCAGATAAAGTCACGTTGGTATTGACCCGATTGGGAGGTGGTTTTGGAAGACGTTTGAAAGCCGATTATGTCTTAGAAGCCGCAGAGCTGTCGAGTATCATGAAAGCTCCTGTGAAAGTAATCTGGACGCGCGAAGATGACATGGGTGGTGGAAGCTATCGCCCGGCTGTTCGTTATCGTTTTCAAGCAGCATTGGATGTGAACGGAAATCTGATTGGATATAAACTTCGAGGTGTCGGCATCAATTCTGGCAATTGCACCCGCGAAGACAATTTTCCAGCCGGTGCGGTTGATAATCTATTGATTGATTCTGTTGAACATAAATCAGCTATCACAACGGGAGCGTGGCGTGCACCTATTACTAATTTTCTCGCTTTTGCAGAACAGTCTTTTCTGGATGAAGTTGCAACAGAAGCAAAACAAGATCCCATTCAGTTTCGATTGAACTTGTTAGAAAAAGCCAAGAAAGCACCGGTAGGGGCGATTAAGTATGACATTGACCGAACCAAAGTAGTGATTGAGTTAGCGGCCAAGAAGTCCGGTTGGGGAAAGAAAAAAAATATAGCTCAAGGGTTTAGTGTATACTTTTCACATCGTTCGTATGTAGCCCAAGTGGCAGAGGTTGAGATAGTAAAAGGAAAGCCAGTTGTGAAGAAAATCTATGCTGCAGCTGATTGTGGAGTAGTAGTCAACTTAAGTGGTGCTAATCAACAAGTGCGGGGTGGAATCGTAGATGGTATGGGGCATGCTTTTTTCGGAAACCTAACGTTTAAAGATGGTGCTGCCGAGCAATTGAATTTTAATAATTACAAGCTAATTAGATACAATGAAGTGCCAGAAATAGATGTTCATTTTGTGAATAATGGAATTGATCCAACCGGACTAGGTGAGCCCGCACTTCCACCGACTGGTGGAGCCATTGCTAATGCACTTTACAAAGCTACCGGTAAAAGAGTATACAATCAGCCATTCAACAAACAAGAAGCATTGGTAGGAGTGAATTTGAATCCTAAAGGGTGATGTCTGAAAAACACCGGATGGAGTTGCTACAGGTAAAAGCAGTTAGCAAGCAACGAGACGAAAGATTTGCGGTAAAGAACATTACTTTTTCTCAATCTCGCCTCCAACGAATAACGATTGCCGGTGAAACCGGAAGTGGAAAGACTACTTTGTTAAAAATTATTGCAGGGCTTGAGCAGGCAAGTAGGGGAGAAGTTTTTTTTGAAAACAAGAAAGTGGAGGGCCCCGAAGAGACACTTGTGGCAGGTCACCCATCGATTGCTTTCTTGCCACAGTATTTCGAGTTGCCCAAATTTCTACGCGTAGAGCAAGTGCTTTCTTATGCAAGTCACGTTAGTGCTGTCGAAGCGAATCGATTGTTTAAGCTATGCCAAATCGAAACTCTTTTAAAAAGAAAAACCAACGAATTGTCAGGTGGGGAGAGGCAACGGATTGCGTTGTGTCGATTGCTAATCGGACGCCCCGCTTTGTTGCTTCTCGATGAACCTTTTTCTAACCTCGACATGGCGTTGAAAAGCAAACTAAAGACCATTATCCAAGACATCTCGACAAAGCTGAAGATCACTTGTCTTCTTGTTTCGCATGATCCTGATGATACTCTTTCATGGGCGGAAGAAATCATTGTGCTGAAAGAAGGAAAAGTGGTGCAAAAAGGAACTCCTGAAGAAATTTATCGGGAGCCTGTTAGCACTTATGTGGCTGGGTTATTTGGAAAATTTCTTCGGTTAAGTGATCAACAACAAAAATCCCTAGGTTATCGGAAGAGAAAAATTGTAAGACCAGAAGATTTCAAGTTTGTTAAAGAGAATCGGTACAGTTTGGGAGGAACTGTGCAAGAGATAGCTTTTTTAGGGAATAGTTTTGAAGTGAAAGTATTGGTAGGAAAGACCATTGTAAGCATAAAGTCAACGAGAAAGTTAAAAATCAACCAACCCGTTTTTATTGGTTTAAAGGGCAGGCTCTAGACATTCCTGAAATCGAGCCATTTTCTGGCTTTTCGTTCATACTTCGTTCTAGCTATTATTAGGTAATGGGCTCTAATTTGATTAGCTTGCCGTGTTTTTTAGGGAAAATCATTCTGATTCTGCGCTGTGAAAGTACTACTTCAGCGACCTCTTCTGATCATTTGAACTGAAAATACATTGTTTAGACAACTTTGTCTTCAAAATGCGTGTTATACTAGGAGTTAAGAATAGTGTAGACGTAAAAAGTAAACAACAGAATATGCAAAAGGCAACATTCGATCGGAGTCAAAATTCATTTTTTATAGCCTTGAAGGCAAAGGTAGACCGTTATTTTTCTGAGAATAAACTGGATCAGGCTGGTAATAACAGACTGTATATCAAAGGGGGGATTCAAGTATTATCTGCCATAGGTCTTTATGTGGCGGTTGTATTTTTCAATCTTCCACTTGCCGTATCAATTGCGCTAGCGGTATTGTTAGGGTTAAACATGGCGTTGCTTGGTTTTAATATCATGCATGAGGGAGGGCATCAGAGCTTTTCAAAATACAAATGGGTAAATAGCGTTGCGGCCTACTTTTTGAATTTACTGGGCGGCAGTACCTATTTCTGGAAGGTAAAACACAATGTGAATCATCACACGTTTACAAATATCGAGGGTGTTGACTCTGATATTTGCGTAGAACCATTCATGCGACTACATCCCAATCAGCCTTTGCGGAAAATGCATCGATATCAGCACCTCTATTGGTTTGTATTGTATGGAGTTTCCTACATGGCATGGATTTTTTATGATGATTTTGTGAAATACTTTACACGAAAGATAGCCCCGCATATGGATCCTAAATCGCTGTCAATGAGAGAGCAAATAATATTTTGGGCTACAAAGGTTTCCTACGTGGTGATTTACCTCGTTTTACCTATCGTTATGCTTGGCTGGTTGAAGGCGCTGGTAGGGTATTTTATTGTGACGTTCGTCTGTGGCCTTTTTATTGCCATCGTATTCCAATTGGCTCATGTGGTAGAAACTACAGCGTATCCTGAGCATAAAGAGATTGACAAGGAATGGGCAGTTCATCAAGTGAGCACGACCTCAAATTTTGCTACGCAGAGTAGTTTCCTTTTTTGGTTGTTAGGAGGATTGAATTTCCAGGTGGAACATCACTTGTTTCCTCGCATCAGCCACATTCACTATCCACAAATCAGTAAACTGGTGAAAGAAACCTGTGAAGAGTTTAATATAACCTATAACGAATACACATCCATGTCGAAAGCGTTTTTATCGCACCTATTGCATTTGCGCAGGATGGGCATGGCTTACTAAATTTTCAATTCCAACTATTACATGAGACAATTAAAGATTGTTAAGCAAATTACCAATCGCGAAAATCAATCGCTGGATAAGTACTTGACAGAAATCGCCAAAGTAGATTTAATAACAGCAGAACAAGAGGTGGATTTAGCGCGAAGAATTCGCGCAGGAGATCAGATGGCATTAGAGAAATTAGCAAAGGCTAATCTTCGATTTGTTGTGTCTGTTGCCAAGCAGTATCAAAACAACGGCATGTCGCTGGGTGATTTGATTAATGAAGGCAACGTAGGCCTAATTAAAGCTGCGGGCCGTTTTGATGAGACACGAGGTTTTAAGTTTATTTCCTATGCGGTGTGGTGGATTCGTCAGTCCATTATGCAGGCGTTAGCAGAACAATCACGAATTGTCCGTTTGCCTTTAAATCGAGTGTCTTCGCTAAACAAGATATCAAGAGCGTTTTCGGAGTTGGAGCAGAAGTTTCAGCGAGAGCCCACACACGAAGAGTTGTCAACAAAACTGGATATTGGCATAGAAGAAATAGAGATTAACCAACGAATTTCAGGCAGGCAGGTATCGATGAACGCGCCTTTTGTACAAGGAGAAGACAATAGTCTTTTGGATGTACTCGAGAACGATGGCGAAGACAAACCAGATCAGGGGTTAATGGAAGGCTCACTAATCAAAGAAGTTCAACGTGCATTATCTACCCTTTCCGATCGCGAAGCAGATGTGATTTCTCTTTATTTTGGCCTTAATGGAAAGCATCCTCTAACATTGGAAGAAATAGGCCAGACCTTTAGTCTGACACCGGAGCGTGTGCGTCAAATAAAAGAGAAAGCAACGGTAAAACTCCGCCAAAATGGACGAAGCAGGCTGCTAAAATCTTACTTGGGTTAGTAAACCTTATTTTGATTCAGCAACAGCGATTGCTGCTTCAATCGGTGCTTTGCGAACTACCTTGAGGAGGAAATTTTTGTCGAGACTTAGTTCGTAGGTAGCCTCCTTCATCAATTGCATCGCCTTGGTTGATTGTTGTAAGATCTGCAAAAGATCATGTGCGATAATAGAACCCTTGATGTTATTGACGGCTTTACCGTTGGCTGCCTCAAGAACGAAGCTGTACCCGGATTTTACCTTTTGACCCATCGCCTTGAATTCGTGGCCATACAACTTGTATTGTTGTGGCTCCTGCTCAGCCGCACTCATTAACTTAATAATCACAGGTCTGTACTTGTTCCAAATGGGCGAGTAGGGGTTGTAATCCACGGTAGGTTATTAATTGGTAATAATTTGGTAAAGATAGTCAATTCTGTTGGAAGCCGGTCTAAACGTTTTCAGCCAAAATGGTCTACTCAAACCAACTCGACCTTTTTCTTATCGAGATAGTCCCATACTAAGCTGCTCGCACCTAAAATGGGAGCGGCTTGGTTTTGCATGGCGGATGGAAGCACTTTTATTTTTCCGCGAAAGAGTGGCATAAGGTTAGCCTCCATATGCCGGATGGTTGGCTTAAAGATTAAATCGCCTGCCTGTGAAAGGCCTCCGAACAAAAAGATAGCCTCTGGATCACTATGAACAACTGTCTCCGCCAATTTCATTCCTAAAATACGTCCTGTATATTCGTACGCTTCCCGTGCAACTATGTCACCCCGATGTGCAGCGTCAGTGATCATTTTAGTATTCAGGTGATCGAAGCTAATACCGCGCAGTTCGCTTGGTTCGAGGTGATCTGCCAGCAATTTATAAACTGTTCGCTTAATGCCAGTTGCAGATACATATGTCTCCAGGCATCCTCGCTTTCCGCAATTACAATACCGCCCATTTGGATTTACAGAAGTATGACCCACCTCACCCGCGATACCATGATGGCCGTTGAGTAAAACGCCTCCACAGACAAAACCACTTCCAAGCCCGGTGCCAAGTGTGATGACGACAAAGTCTTTCATGTTCTTGGCGTTCCCGTAAATCATTTCGCCAACGGCAGCCGCATTGGCATCATTGGTAAGAACGCAGGGTATTCCAAATTCATCTGTAAAAAGCTTTGCCAAAGGGAGAACGCCTTTCCATTTTAAATTAGTAGCACGTTCGATATTGCCGGTATAGTAATTTCCATTAGCCGCACCTACTCCAATGCCCACTATCTTTGTATCAGAAGGTATTGATTTTATCCCTTCGCGAAGAGCCTCAGCCATGCCATTAAAATAGTCCTGAAATTCCTCATACTGTGCGGTTGGAATATTTCCTTGAAAATGAACGTGACCTTCGCGATCTACAATTCCATACTTTGTGTTTGTTCCACCGATATCGATGCCTACGGTCAGTTCTTTCATTGGTCTCAATCGTTAGTTGAAACTATGCGCTTTCAGCGCAAGACTTTCAGTTGCTACACAAATGGCTAACTTTACTTTGTGAGTAAAGAACAACGAATTGGCAGCCATACAGTATCTTGGCTTACGGCCCACATA
>JAJTGQ010000011.1 GCA_021299455.1 Flammeovirgaceae bacterium
CTATCTCTAAGGGGATTTGAGCTACGCATTTTTTTTCACGTAACTCATTTTGATGAATCAAAAATACAATATCACTGCCCTTGCTCCAAATACTTCACAATCATTTTGTTATCTGAAAATTTCTTAAAAGCGATTTCCCTGCAGTCGGCTTTTCCTTTTATCGGTTACAGAAAGTATTTCATTAACTTTGCGTGTGCCCGAAATAAGTCGTTTTTACGGAATCATTATTCGAATGTTCTTTAATGATCATAACCCTCCCCATTTTCACGCGACTTACTCTGAGTATTCGGCTCAAATCAATATCGACACTGGAAACGTTATGAACGGAGAACTACCCGCTAGAGCTCATAAGCTAGTTCGAGAATGGGTTGAGCTACACAGAGTTGAGTTGGTTAAAAATTATTACGAATCACAAAAAGAAGGGGGAATCATCAGTAAAATCGAACCATTGAATTAGGTATGCATAAAATCACTCACATCATTGATGTTAAACCGTATCAGATCGCGGCAATGTTTAGCAACGGAGAAATCAGGAAAATTGATTTCACACCATTGGTTGAAAAATTTACTGCATTAAAAGACCCAGCCGTTTTTGCAAAGGCCAAGATTGACAATTACCCAACGATTTCCTGGGATGGCCTTGCACGCATACGAGAATTAGATGGTAGTATTACATCTTGTTCGCTCGATTTTAGCCCCGAAACTCTTTACCAACTTAGTACTTTACAAAATAACTAATATGTCCATCCAAAGCAGATTTAGTCAGCAAGACTTAGAGCGCATCAAAGCAGCTGTTCGAACAGCCGAAGACAAAATATCAGGTGAAATTGTGCCTGTTTTTGTAGAGCGCAGTGGTACTTATTCCATTGCCGTTTATCGTGGGTTTCTGCTGCTGGCAGGATTAGCTTTTCTGGCGATCATTGTTTTTGACCGATACATTCCAGCACTGGCCATCTACGATCCATTGTTGATTTTCTTATCCATCACGTTGGTTGGTTTTATTGGCGCTGGCGCCACTACTTTCATTGAGCCCTTGAAACGCCTGCTTATGAGCCAGTCGCACCTGGACAAAGTGACTCGTCAGCGAGCCGAAAATGCATTTTTGGAAGAAGAAGTATTCAATACACGGCACCGCACGGGCATCATGCTTTTCATATCATTTTTTGAGCACGAAGTAATCGTGATGGCAGATCGCGGCATTAGCAAAGTGGTTGAACAGAAAGAGTGGGACAAAATGGTGCGCGCCATTACGGAAAACGTGAGATTGGGCAAAGTAACAGAAGGTATAGAAGCTGCTATTTTACGCTGTGGTGAGATTCTTCTAGAAAAAGGGTTTTTGAAAACAGTCGATGATGTGAATGAGCTTCGGGACGACTTGAGAATCGAATAGTGAATCAATTTTTTTAAGAGTCAATTTTCAATGAAGCCAACCCGAATGCATTTCTCCTTACGATATTTTCTAGTTGCTATTGTTCTTTTGCTTAATGTCTCCGCATTTGCGCAGCGAGCGGTGCCCGCACATGGTGGTGTGTGGGTGCATGATGAGGCAAATGTACTGTCTCCCGGTACGGTAGCTCAATTGGAACAAATTTTAAAGGCCGAACGCGACTCCACCTCTAATCAAATTGCTATTTTGATCGTTCCATCATTGGAAGGAGAAGATATTGATGGGTTCGGTATTAGGGTGGCCGAAGCCTGGAAAGCGGGCGATCAAAAGAAAGATAATGGGGTGATCTTTATCGTTTCTATTCAAGATAGAAAAATGCGGATCGAAACCGGGCTTGGACTAGAAGGCGTTCTGACAGACGCTTTGTCAAGCCGAATTAATAGAAATGAAGTAGCACCACAATTTAGACAAGGAAATTATGACGCGGGGGTCTTGGCGGGCACAATCGCCATTATTCAGGCCATCAAAGGAACCTACGTAAATGAAAGCCCTCCACAACGAGGCAAACGCGGCAGTCGGTCACCTTGGGGAACGGTACTTTTGATCATCATCATTATCATTGCCATGTCTAGAAGAAAAGGCGGTGGTGGTGGCATGGGCGGCTATTGGGCTGCTGGAGCCGCGGGGGCACTTTTAGGTGGAGCAGGTCGCTCTAATTCATGGGGCTCTGGCTCTGACTTCGGGGGCGGGGGCGGATTCGGGGGAGGAGGCTCGAGTGATTCGTGGTAGCTATTTTTGAAATTTTTAGATGCATTCAATCCACAATGAAATTTTCCAAATTCCTTTCTGCATTTACCCTTCTCAGCCTAGTCTTCTATTCGACCTTCGCCCAAAAGCCAATTCCCGAACTCTGGGGTCAACGGGTACACGATGAGGCTCTCGTACTTAAACAGGCAACGATAGACCAACTTGAAAAGGGACTAGAGCAATATGAAGACTCCACTAGCAATCAGATAGCTATTCTAATCATTCAATCATTAGATGGTCAATTTATAGAGGAGTATTCCTTGAAGGTGGCCGAAAAGTGGAAGCTCGGAGTGAAAGCAAAAGACAATGGGGTCCTGTTGCTTATCGCCATTGACGATCATAAGATGCGAATTGAGGTGGGCCACGGATTAGAAGGCGTATTGACTGATGCCCTATGTAATCGCATCATCCGCAACGAAATGGCACCTGAGTTTCGAAGAGGCGACTACGATGCAGGTATTCTTGCCGCCATTCACTCCATTGTACAGGCAATTGGTGGTGAATATTCTTCTACGGATAAGGAGGGCAATGATTTTGACAATATGAGCACGGGAGGAAAAATTGCACTGGCTGCAGGGCTTTTTGTCTTTTTAGGAATCTTTGCGGGCATCGGTCTATTTTCAAAAGGCTACATGACTTGGGTATTGTATGCTTTTATGATGCCGTTTTATGCCGTGTTCATGGGCTTCATGTTTGGCTGGTGGATTTTCCTTGGTTATGTAATCCTCTATCCCTTGCTTCGTTTTTGGGTGGTAAAAAGTGGGCGAAAACTAATGGAGTGGCAGTCAGGTGGAGGTGGGTCGGGAAGTGGCTGGTCATCATCTGGCAGTAGTGGCAGCAGTTTTTCAGGTGGAGGTGGGAGTTTTGGGGGGGGTGGAAGCAGTGGGGGGTGGTGAACTGGTTGTGTGCAGTATTAATGACTACAAAACGCAAAACAATTCGAGCCCGTAGCTTATTTTTGCCCATCTGTTTAAACAAGCACTATGAAACGCGACAAAGTCATCTTTGACCTCATTGAGAAAGAAAAACAACGCCAGGAGCACGGCATCGAGTTGATCGCCTCTGAAAATTTTACTTCTGCCCAAGTGATGAAGGCACAAGGCTCAGTATTAACGAATAAATATGCAGAGGGCCTTCCCGGAAAGCGCTATTATGGTGGATGCGAGGTGGTGGATGAAGTAGAGCAGCTCGCTATTGATCGTGTCAAAGAATTGTTTGGAGCAGAATGGGCAAATGTGCAACCTCACTCGGGTGCGCAAGCCAATGCAGCCGTGATGCTTGCCTGCCTAAAGCCGGGCGATAAAATTCTAGGATTTGACCTTTCTCATGGTGGTCACCTTACCCATGGATCGCCTGTTAATTTTTCCGGCAAGTTATATCAGCCTTCTTTTTATGGAGTCGAACAAGAAACCGGATTGATTGATTTTGATAAGGTGATCGAAATAGCTCAGCGTGAAAAACCCAAGATGGTAATCTGCGGAGCTTCTGCTTACAGTAGAGACTGGGATTACGAAAAACTTAGAAAAGCAGCAGACAGCGTGGGTGCTTTATTGTTGGCCGACATTTCGCATCCTGCAGGCTTGATCGCACGTGGCTTGCTGAATGACCCACTTAAACATTGTCATATCGTGACCACTACCACACACAAAACGTTGCGTGGCCCTCGTGGAGGGTTGATCATGATCGGCAAAAATTTCGACAATCCCTTTGGATTGAAAACGCCTAAAGGAGAATTGCGGAAAATGTCATCCTTGTTAGATTCAGGGGTGTTCCCGGGAACACAGGGCGGCCCATTAGAACACGTTATCGCTGCCAAAGCGATTGCGTTTGGCGAAGCTTTATCAGATGAATACCTGGAGTATATCGTACAGGTAGCGAAGAACGCCAAAGCAATGGCGGATGCATTCGTTGCGAAAGGATATAAGATCATTTCTGGAGGTACAGATAACCATTTAATGCTGATTGATCTTCGCTCTAAAAATTTGACTGGCAAAATAGCTGAAGAGTCATTGATCAAAGCAGACATTACTATCAATAAAAACATGGTTCCGTTTGATACTCAATCGCCAATGATCACCTCGGGCATGCGAATAGGTACCCCTGCCATAACAACGCGGGGCCTAAAAGAAAAGGACGTAGTTAAAGTGGTTGAGTTGATCGATGAGGCATTGGCAAAACCAGCTGATGAAAAACATCTGAAGGCAGTAAAGCGCAAAGTAAATGCGTTGATGAGGCGCTTCCCTTTAAACTAACCTGACAGCGGTTATTAACCTGATATTTCATAATTTACAATATGAAACTAGATGATCAAATGAACCAACTAACGGTTTTGATGGCCGAATTGATCCCAACTGTAGATCGATTAGCGGAGACACAAAAAAAAACAAACCTAGAAATATCAGAAATGAGGCTTTCTAACATGCGTCTTGCAGAGGCTATCGAAAAATTGATTGGTAAGCTGGATAAGATCGATCAATTTGAAGAAAGGTTAATTCGAATTGAACGAACACTTTTCAAGTAGTGAATATCCTTTTGCTTTTTTCTCGGGCTCTTCCAAACCAGTGTTTTCTATCAGTTTCCATTTAATCGAATTTGACGCAGCGGAATTTTTTGAATTATGGCAGAAGAAAAAGAAATGGCATTCCTCGATCACCTGGAGGAGTTGAGGTGGCACGTAGTGCGTTCCGTCAGCGTGATTTTCATTGCAATGATCGCGTGCTTTGCTTTTATAAAAGAGATTTTTGAGTACGTCATTTTCGCGCCTGCGAAAATCAATTTCCCCACCTTCAAGTACATGTGTGAATTGGGCAAGCTCTTTGGTTTCAATGACCTTTGCGTGACTGACCTGCCTTTCAAAATACAGAGTCGTAACATGACGGGGCAGTTCATGATGTCCCTCACAGCCTCTTTTGTCATCGGCTTGATTGTCGCTTTTCCGTATGTTGCTTGGGAGCTCTGGCGCTTCGTAAAGCCAGGGCTTCAGTCAAAAGAAATAAAATATTCCAAAGGGGCTGTTTTTGCCGTGTCGTTTCTCTTTAGTATCGGAATCCTATTTGGCTACTATATTCTTGCTCCCACCACCATCTGGTTTTTAGCAACGTATTCGATTAGCGACATGATTGTCAATGAGTTTGATATTACTTCATACGTATCAACCATCTCAAGCTTGATCTTAGGCTGCGGTATCTTGTTCCAGTTTCCTATGGTCATTTACTTTCTTTCTAAAGTAGGTATTGTGACACCCGAGCTAATGCGCAAATACCGCAAGCATTCTATTGTTGTAATTTTGATTCTCGGTGCTGTCATTACGCCATCCGGTGATCCTTTTAGTTTGACGGTGATCTCTCTACCTTTATATGTGCTTTTTGAAATTAGCATCTATATCTCAAGCGTTGTTGTAAAAAGGAAGTTAAAACAAGAAGCGGCTGAACTGCGTGCCGATCAACAAAACTCATGATGACAAAAATTGCTATCGGGGCAGACCATGCCGGATTTGAGTATAAGGAGATTCTCAAAAAATGGCTTCAAACAAACGGGTTTACCGTAGAAGACTTTGGCACACACAATGCTGAGTCGGCCGACTACCCCGATTTTGCTCACCCTGTTGCCAGTGCGGTAGAAAAAAATGAGTTTGATTTGGGTTTACTGCTGTGTGGAAGCGCAAATGGGGTGGCAATGACCGCCAACAAACATCAGGGCATAAGAGCCGCGATCTGCTGGAAAGAGGAATTGGCTGAACTTGCCAGAACACACAACAATGCAAACGTACTTTGCATTCCTGCCCGGCATGTAAGTGTGGAATTGGCTGAAAAAATTCTAGATAAATTCCTGCATTCCAGTTTCGAGGGTGGTCGGCACGGCCGAAGGGTTGATAAAATCAATTGTTGATTCTATAGTACATATCCGCTTCCCGTCTGAATTGACTTTTCATGCGCGGAATTTTTTCTAAAAATGGTTGCAGGAGATTTTGCTTGTCAAAAATAACATCCGGTGGGTCTTGCTGGAAACATTGATCTATGAAAACCACGTTCTGAAAAAATTCAGGATGCTCAAAAATACCTTTCGATAGATTCCAATTTAAAAAATAACCCGCCATTTCATTTTTGCTGTATACCTCAAACTCATCTCCCAACACAAGCACTCTTTTTTCTTTGATCACGGGCAAGTCTGGAGAAGCGGAAGGAAAAAGTGTTGCGAAATTTACCAATGAAACTTTGCCCTTTCTGGTCGCCCCATTCATAGACAACAACCCAACAAGAAAAATCCAAAGCATCATTTCAGCTATTCTCTTTCTACGAATAAGTAACAGGTAGTGGCTGATAAAATAAGCCAACGGAGGAACGAAGGTGAAGAAACTATGCGGTGTGCGTGCACGTGTAGCTACGATTTCAACAGCTGCCACGAGCAGCCACAAAAACATTACCTGCAACAACTGCGATTGGTACTTGGTAAAATGCGCTTCCCGATTTAGCATAAAGAGTGAAAGAACAAAGTACAAGATGGGCACAATCGCCAACACGAGAATCGAACGGAAACTCACCAAAGCCCACGTCTCCAGCGTCAGATTTGGCAGATAAAAGTACTCTGCCAAAGCAGCCTGATTGTCCCAAAAGAAGTAGAACGAAAAGATAATCGCATGTGGCAACAGAAACCCAAAAACAAGAAGGAAAGCCTTGCGAAAAGTAACCCGGGTAAAAAGCATGAGTATCGCCAACGTGCCAACTAGAAAAATGGTGTAACTAAAAACCAATAATGACGCAACTCCCAAATAAACTCCCAAATTCAAAATGATCTCATCTCGTTGAACTTTGAATTCGATCTCCTTAAAAAGATTGTTTAGAGCAAACAACAATGCTGTGGAGGCCAGCAATTCGGGCGAAACCGACAGCATATCAAACGAGTAAAAGGCAAGTAATCCAAAAACCAGCGATGGCAAATAGGTGTTTTCGTTGTAGGCTTTGTTGTTGATCAGCAAAATCCCAAAAAAAGAAGCTTGGAAGAAAATGACCAGAAGAGCCAACAGATGTCTTGCCGTCAACGATCTCCCAAAGAGGGCTTCTAGCCATTTGAAAACCCAGGCCGTAAAGGGGGCGGTGTCATCCACCAGCTGGACGTATAAAGACTTTCCGCTATTAAGTGCTTCTCCTACTAAAAAGCTCTTCAACTCCTGAATGGTAGCCATAGCCGGATCAATCAGCATAGGCAAACTAAATAGACATAAGATCAGCAACAATGCCAATAAGCGATAGGGGTCGTTCAGGCGAAAAAAACGAAGCACTTGTTTTGTTTAGGTTGCAAATAAATCAAAAAATGTCTGATTGCTGTTCTTTCTTAACCACAGGCTAGCTACTAAATTTCATTAGTGTTAGACTACGCACAAAGACTTTTGTACTTTTACTCTATGAGCGGTACCATAAGACAGCAAAAGTATAGTAAACTGATTTTAAAGGAATTGAGTGACATTTTTCTCAAAGAAAAGTTCAATATTCTTGACAATGCGTTTGTAACCATTGCTGATGTAAAAATGAGTCCTGATTTAAGTGTGGCCAGTGTTTACATCAGCATGACATTGGCAAAAAATAGAAATGCAATTTTGTCGAAGATCGATGCAAAGAAAAGTGAAATTAGAAAAGCTCTTGGTGCCAAGATACGCAATCAGGCCAGGATCGTACCTCACTTAAATTTCTTTATTGATGAAATTGAAGAGAATGCACAACGCATTGAAGACATCATCAAGAATCTGAATATTCCGAAAGAAGACAAGTAGCTTGAATCTTCCCCTTTTCATAGCCAAACGATATTTCTTTTCTAAGCGGAAAAAGAATTTCATCAACTTGATTTCCATCCTTTCGATGGTAGGGGTGGCTTTCTCAACGGCCGCATTAATCATAGTTCTTTCGGTATTCAATGGATTGGAAGACTTACTTCGCTCGCTCAACTCCTCGTTTGATCCCGAACTGAAAATTGAAATTGTCAAAGGAAAATCATTCGAAGTTGACGATGTCCTTCGCAAGAAAATAGAAGCAATCGAAGGCGTAGAGATCGTAACAGACGTAATCGAAGATTACGCTTATATGCGGTACCGCGATGCCGACATGGTAGTGACCATCAAGGGGGTAAGCGACAATTTTATGGACCAACATCGCCTGGACGGCCATATTGTGGATGGAAGGTTAAGGCTGGTAGAAAACGGTGTTAACTATGCGATCATTGGTAGAGGCATTCAATATGCACTCTCAATTGGTATAGAGAATAATATCTATCCGCTTCAAGTCTTTTACATCAAAAGTGCAAACGCCTCCATATTTGACGTTTCAAAAATTTATAGGCGAAAGAATATAGAGCCTGGTTCTGTATTCTCCATCGAAAAAAATTATGATGAAAATTATGTTTTTCTACCCCTTTCGTTTGCACAAGAACTACTGGACTATGGTGATAAGCGAACTTCGCTCGAGATCAAAACTGTAGCTGGCGCGAATATCAAGAAGGTGCAATCAAGAATTAAAGACCTGCTGGGCGAACGTTTTTCAGTGCTTACGAATGAAGAGCAGCACAAGGATCTTTACAAGCTACTCAAAATGGAAAAGCTCTTCGTATTCATATCGCTTACGCTCTTGATTTTAGTGAGTTCGATCAATATTTTCTTTTCATTGATGATGCTTGTGATTGACAAGAAAAAAGATGTTGCAATCCTGTCGGCAATGGGTGCTAGTCCAATGTTGATTAAGCGGATATTTTTGAGCGAGGGGGCTCTTATTGCTTTTCTTGGGGCAGCAATTGGCTTGCTGCTAGGTGGAGCAATCTGCTGGCTTCAAGACCAATATGGGCTTGTCGGTATGGGCATGGAAAATGCGCTGGTGGCCAACTATCCGATTAAACTCAAGTCAATTGACTTTGTTACCACCTCTTCTGTTGTCATTGCCATCACTTTTCTAATTTCTTTTTACCCTGCGTCTTTGGCTGGCAAATCCTTTTCCACAAAGGAGCTTCAAGATGTAATGATCATGTAGGTTATGGGCGAAAATCCGAAAATATTATTCACTTAAAATTACTACTTTGCAAATCCGCTTATTCTGAAAGTATCAGAAAATTGGTTTTTTGGTGTCTTTTCAAGGGTTTTTTGCCAAAATCAGCATAGGCGGCACGAAATGAAAGTATCTGCAGCCCAACCGTTTAAAATCATTTACTCGCTTTACCAGCACGAGTACCTTGGCTATATTTTCGAGTCTTTTATTGTCCACTTAGATGAAAAAGGGAAGCTCACCTATCAGCACCAAAATATCTCTGCAAAAAACGCGAGGGAGTTTTCAAAAGGCCTGGATACAAAGGATTTTGAATTGATTGACATGATGGACAGCATGAATCAGGATGCTGTGCTGAGGCACTTTTCAAAAAAAATAATGAAACCCGATGAGTTCTTTAGCCGGGTGTTCCATAAGGAAAAAGGTGATGAGCTACTGCAAGAACAAATCGAAGCCTACATGGAAAAACGTAGAGCTGCTGTTTTGGAAAAAATGAAAGGTAAATTGCTTTTTGAAATGGGCAACGATGGCGAGCCAACTTGGCGAAAGCTAGAAGTGCTGGAAAAAAGAGCAACCATTCAATTCCATTTTCAACGAAGTGAAGAAAGCACAAACTATTTTCCTACCATCACCTACAATGGCTCTAAAGTAGAAATACCCAACCCTGGGGCTTACCTCATTTGCAAGCAGCCTGCGTGGATGGTCTTCAACGGAAAGCTATATGGATTTGAGAAATTTGTCGATGGCAAGAAGCTACAGCCCTTCCTAAATAAAAAGCATGTAGTGATTCCAAAGAATCTGGAAGAAACATACTATAACCGATTTGTAGCCCCGCTTATTGCTTCTTTCGATGATATTGAGGCACGTGGGTTTGAGATTGCCAAACATGAATACGATCCGCATGGATTACTTACCATATCAGAGTTGCCTCCGGCTAATGAAAAAAATATTCCCACATTATTTGAGTCGGGCGATTCACCAGAGAGTCACAGCGATGAGGCTGGAAAAATAGTGTTTGATCTATCATTCCGATACGGAAAGTACAAATTTCGTGGAGATGCTTTCGGCCCGGTAAGCGTAACGGTAGA
>JAJTGQ010000086.1 GCA_021299455.1 Flammeovirgaceae bacterium
AATAATTTGAGCTTTTACTTGAGAAAAACTAATTACCTTTAAGGCACCCAAACGATTGAAATCATGGCGCAAGTAGAGTTGATTATGCCTAAAATGGGCGAAAGTATAATGGAGGCTACCATTTTAAAATGGTTGAAAAAGCCCGGTGATAAAATTGAACAAGACGAGAGTGTACTTGAAGTGGCTACTGACAAAGTAGATACTGAAGTACCGTCTACTCATGCGGGTGTCCTAAAAGAAATTTTGGCCAAAGAAGGTGAGGTTGTTAAAGTTGGTAAAGCAATAGCTATCATTACTTCGGATGTAGTGGCTGGAGTCGAAACTGAAAATGTTGTAGTTGAAAGAAAAATTATAGAGACACAAAAAGAAGTTTCTACGTCCACTAATGGCACTGCGAGCCATGCTGCGGCTGTTGTAGCACCTACCGATTTCAAGAATGCGAGTCGATTCTATTCGCCACTGGTAAAAAACATAGCCAAAGAAGAGCAGGTTGCGCTGGCAGAACTGGAGTCGATTTCCGGAACTGGGGCCGAAGGCCGAGTGACAAAAAAAGACATGTTGGAATTTATTCAACAAAGAAAGCTTGGTCAGACAATTGCATCAACTCCGCGCACTACTTCTGCCCCACTAGTCCCCGCATCCATTAGCAGTGGCGATGAGATCATTCAAATGGACCGCATGCGTAAAATGATTGCCGAGCGCATGGTGGACAGTAAACGAATATCTCCACATGTTACTTCTTTCGTGGAGGCGGATGTAACCAACATTGTATTTTGGAGAAATAAATGGAAGAATGACTTTCAAAAGAGAGAGGGAGATGCACTTACTTTCACACCTATCTTTATTGAAGCCGTGATGATGGCCATCAAAGACTATCCAATGATCAATATACAGGTAGACGGAGATCGGATCATAAAAAAGAAGGATATCAACATCGGAATGGCCGTAGCGTTGCCAAGTGGAAACCTGATAGTGCCAGTGATAAAAAATGCAGACCAGTACAATATCACAGGGTTGGCAAAAGTGGTGAATGACTTGGCTAAAAGAGCACGTGAAAATAAGTTAAAGCCTGATGAATTGGCAGGGGGTACATTCACTGTTTCAAATGTTGGAAGCTTTGGCAATGTGATGGGCACTCCGATCATCATGCAGCCACAAGTCGCGATTCTGGCGTTGGGAGCGGTTCAAAAGAAACCGGCCGTTATGGAAACTCCCTACGGAGATGCGATTGTAGTGCGACACAAAATGTTCCTATCCCACTCGTACGACCATCGCGTGGTGGATGGCTCTTTGGGCGGAAGTTTTGTAAGAAGAGTGGCAGACTACCTTGAGAAGTTTGATGCGAACCGAAGAATTTAGAAAGGAAGAATTTAGAAGTCATAAGTTAAAATTTCTGATCACCGGAAAAATCTTAAATCTTATCTCAAAAATCATAAATTCTAAGAATGAAATTCGGAACCAAAGCTATACACGCAGGAGTTGAGCCAGACCCGTCCACTGGCGCGATTATGACACCAATCTTTCAAACCTCTACATATGTACAGGAGTCTCCGAGTAAGCACAAGGGATACGCCTACGCACGAGGTGCAAATCCTACTCGAAACCAACTACAAAAAAATATCGCTGCTTTAGAGAACGGAAAATTCGGCTTGTGCTTCTCTTCTGGAATGGGTGCCACCGATGCCGTGCTTCGTTTACTGAACCCAGATGACGAGGTAATTACAAGCAATGACTTATACGGTGGATCTTATCGTCTTTTTACTAAAGTGTATGAGCGGGCGGGCATTAAATTCCACTTCATCGATTTGACGAATCCTGAAAATATAGTACCGCTCATCAACAAAAGCACGAAGCTATTGTGGTTAGAGACTCCTTCTAATCCACTGATGCGGATTATCGATATAGAAGCCTGCGTGGCTATTGCCAAAAAACACGCTATACAAATTGCCGTTGATAATACGTTTGCTTCACCTTATTTACAAAATCCGCTAGATCTTGGAGCTGACGTGGTGATGCACTCGGTTACGAAATATTTAGGTGGACATAGCGATGTCATTATGGGCGCGCTTGTTGTGAACGATGAACAGCTTTACAAAGACTTGGCTTTTATTGCTAACTCATGCGGAGCCGTTCCCGGGCCTCAAGATTGTTTTTTAGTACTACGAGGAATTAAAACGTTACATCTGCGCATGGAGCGGCATTGCTTCAACGGCAGAAAAATTGCTGAATATTTGCAAAGCCATCCTAAAATTGGAAAAGTATATTGGCCTGGATTTGAAAATCACCCAAACCATGACATCGCAAAAAAGCAAATGAAGGATTTTGGTGGCATGCTTTCTTTTACCTTGAAAGATGATCGCCTGGAAAAGGCTATTGCATTTATGGAGAACGTTGAGCTGTTTTCATTGGCAGAATCATTGGGTGGCGTTGAATCGCTTATCAATCATCCAGCATCTATGACCCATGCCAGCATTCCTAAAGAGGAACGATTGAAAAATGGATTGAGCGATTCGTTGATCCGATTGAGTATCGGAGTGGAGGATATAGAAGATCTTATTCAGGATTTGGAAAACACGCTGACAAAAGTATAAACCAGCGTCACGAAATAATTCGACTGGCTTAACTAACTTTTTGTTTCGATATAGGGAATTGAAACGACAAATTCGCTTCCCTTCCCTTCGCTACTGATTAGCTCAATTGTACCCCCTAATCGGTCAATCAAAGTCTTGACGATAGCAAGTCCTAAACCATTGGAACTCTCTGACGATGTTGGTTTTGCACTTAATTTTTTGAATTTTTTATAGAGAGATAACTTATCGGTATCAGTAAATCCAGGCCCTTGATCCCTCACGTTGATTACTGCGTTTTGATTTTCTATTCGACAGCTTAAAAAAACCGAACTACCCACTTTTGAAAACTTGATTGCATTGGATAGCAGGTTTTCAATGATTCGATTTATGTAGGAAGGGTCTGATACAAAGAATGCATCATCTGGAAAATCTTTTTCCAATCTTATATCTTTCTCTAACGCGATCACCTGAAAGTAAGAAATACTATCGCTGAGCAACTTGACCAAATCAAAATTCTGGTAAGAAGGCGCATTTGAGTTTTCTTCAATGGCGTGCGCGTCAAGCAAATCAGCTATCAAACGGGCACCTGATTTAGTGGAATCACGGATCATTTGAATATAAGTCATTTGATTCACGTTGAGCGGGCCTTCCTTTTCGAGCAAATACGCAAGTCCTGAAATTCTATTTAGTGGTGCCTTCAGGTCATGTGCTACAATGCTCATGATTGTATCTTTCTCG
>JAJTGQ010000163.1 GCA_021299455.1 Flammeovirgaceae bacterium
CCGCAGCCCACCCTCACGGCTTGCTCAAAACTTATTTCTGTGCTTTCCATATAATTTTAGGTGGCCTAAATGGCCAACTAAAATTAGCAAAATTCATCTTCGTTCGGGTGTGCTAGTCGCTCATGGAGATTTCATGTGTTATTATCTGTTTCTTTTTTTAAATGCCTGAATCCTGTAGTGTATTTCGGCACGCAGTCATCGAATCGCTGAGCTTATCATCATCCCGTTGGATGTAGAGCACCTTAATGGCAATTTCGTGTTGCTCAAGCTTTGTTTACTCAAATTTTGTACGACTGCTTCACCGCCCAAAAGAAAAATCTTTCTGATACTAATCGCCTCAAAGGCAACAAAAGGTTAGCAGGGTAGGCAATCGGGTAACGCATTTTGGCAGACGAATCATTCGCTGCTTTGAAAATGACTTTTGCCACGGCTTCAAGAGACGCACCTTTGTCGCCCGCATCCATATTCACCGCTTCACATTTTTTTACAAACTCATTATAGTCATTGGTATAGTTCGGTTTCATAAACGCTCGACTTCTTCCATAGAATTCTGTTTTGATCGCACCCGGTTCAATCAATTTCAGTTTGATGTTAAACTGCGCCACTTCTTATTGCAAAGATTCAGTAAATTCTTCTACCGCCCATTTAGTAGCATGATAGCTGCTGAATAATGGGAAAGCTAATCGACCACCCATACTAGCTATTTGCACAATCGTACCACTTTTTTGGTTACGCATAATTTTAATGGCCTCGCGCGTTACGCGCGTCAGACCAAACACATTGGGATCAAACTGTTTTTCGATGAATTCATTGCTCATCGATTCGAACACGCCATCCGCACCAAAGCCGGCATTGTTGACGACCACATCAATTTTGGAAAAGTCTTTTTGAATTTCTTGTAAAGTTTGCTCAACACTAGCTGGTTGGGTTACATCCAGCGCGTAGAGCTTTACATTGGGCAGGTTATTTAACTCCTTTTCCTTTTCGGGCGACCTCATGGTACCCGCTACTTGCCATCCTTGTTGCTGAAAATAAATGGCCGCAGGCTTGCCAATTCCTGATGAACCACCTGTGATCACAACTGTTTTCATGGTTTTTTATATTTTGTTTGTTGAATTACGGTCTTCTGTTGAGTTGAAAAAATTTAAGCTTTGATACTGTTCCAGGCCATCTCAAATAATTCTTCCTTTAGTTGGGATGTTATTTTTAACGTTTCATTGTAATGCAGTTTTACACTTTCATTGATCGGTCCCATCAACTGCCCGAGTAACAATTGCACCGGCAGTTGCTTGATTAGCCCCAGCATTATGCCACTGCTCAAGAAATCTTCCAATGGTTTTAGAAGTTGGTCACTTTGTTGAATTGTTTTTTTGGTGAGATAACTTGTGTGGGTATACTGCTCAATAAATTTCAACCGCTCGGGTTCAGCCAAACTAATGTTTACGTAGTTCATCCAAAGTTTTTTAAATGCAATAAGAAAGGGGTCGGTGGCGTCAAACACTTCAAGCATTTTTAACGTCTTGTTTTTCTTTAGGTGATAATACAACTCATTGATGAGCACCCCTTTGTTTTTAAAATAGATATAGAGCGTACCTGTGGCCAGGTTGGCGGCTTTGGCCACATCTGCCATTTTTAGTCCATTGAAGCCGGTTTCCAATACAAGTTTGAGGGTAGCCTCATAGATTACTTCAATCTTGTTTTCATCCCTTGGTCTTGACATAGAGCAAATATAAGTGAATATATATTCATTTAATGAGAATTTTTAAGGTGTCTAGCCGAAAGTGATTGAACAATCTGCGAAAAAGTCTGTAAATTGCCCACATATATTGTCCCGATGGAAAACGAAGTTGACCTAAGCCAGCTTAAGGAATACATCGCAAAGTTTGTCGAGTATTCTGACGACCAGTTCAGCGTTTTTCTGCAAAGCCAAAAAAAGAGGTTGATTCCGAAAGGCGGTCTCTTAATGGAAGCTGGGCAGGTATGCGATTACGTTGCCTTTATCAACAAGGGTTATTTCAGGGCCTTCTGCATAGTCAACAACGCGGATGTTACTTACAATTTTTCATTTGAGGGAAATTTTTTTGGTGACTATCCGAGCTTCCTTTCGCGAAAACCCTCCAACGAAAACCACCAAGCATTAGTTGACTCTGAAGTACTAACCATTTCGTTTGCAGATATGCAGCGTGCTTATCGTGAAAACCCAGCAAACGAAAAATTTGGAAGATTAATTGCAGAATTTATTATCTTAGGTATTGCCGAGCGAAATCGATCGATGTTATTTATGAGCCCCGAAGAACGCTATTTAAACCTGATGAAAACACGACCAAAAGTAATGGCCAATATTCCTCAACATTATATTGCATCCTATCTTGGCATACAGCCTGAGTCGCTAAGCCGGATTAGGAAACGGCTGGCTACGGCAAAACGCATCTAGCAAGCCGCTTGTTAAGTGCCAACCAGGCAAATGGTTTTCCGTTGCCAGAACCCAAGTGTAAGTTGTTCTACCAGAAACGAAGCGACAAGGGTTCTACTTATTTTTGGCGGTGCTGGCCAAAAGTAAGGAGTTTGACTAGGAAGAAAAGAAACTGGTTCCCGTGCGTTTAGCTCTTTACGATCACTCAGCGTGCTCGCCATCACAAGGATAAAATCAATCGAGCTTTGATAGAGCAACATTTCTTGTTCGGCCTTCGCTTCGAAAGAACTACCAAGGCCAGCCATCCAAATCATTGCTTTTAACCTCCAACCGGCAATTTTTTTTGTAGAACCCGCCCCCAGCGAAGAAAGGCATATAAATTTTTTTGCGCCACTGTGCGTGATAGCGCGAATGATGTTGGCTGTTCCCAGACTCAACACGTCTGTTTTTCTTCCATCTCTGCCCAGCGCAGAAACAACAGCATCGTTTCCTTGCATCGCGTTGAAAATGTCTGGATAATGTAACACGTCTCCTTTCAAAATCTCTAACGCTGGATGATGCTGCCACTCGCGAAGTTTCTCGGGATGGCGAACCAACACGGTTACCTCGAATCCCTGCGTTAATGCTTTTTCCAATACTAGCTTACCGGTTCTACCAGTTGCTCCTAAGATTAATACCGATTTAATACCCATTCCCTTTTTGAATTTTTGATTGAATAATTTTCTTTCGTAATAGGGGACTTGTAGTAACTGGGTGACTCCTTTTTTAAGAGTTCAAAGTTGATCCATGCTTTTTCAAACAGAAGCAAATACGATTCACTTGGCTTTTTCATGTGGCTTTCATTTTTTGTTGACACAAAATTGGAAAGAGGACGTAGTTTCCCCCGTTGATCTTGGTTAAGAACTGACAAGTCCTACCTTTTATTAACCTAAATCAATTCAAATTTTCTTGGATGAAAAATCAGATATTTATTTCAATCTCCGTTAAACCCAAATTTTGCAGTAGCAAAATTTGCCTGCGGTTGACGCAAAATGCATGGCATTTTGGTCAAGGTTAATCCTGAAAATACTGACGGTATCGTCAGTACTCTTCAGCCCTCCGGGCAGATTTTGCAGCCAACTGCAAAAACTGGATTAAATTGATCTGGGTTAATTAAGGTCAGCGAATCTCCAATCTTAACTTGGATCAATGGAAAAAAGGAGTTTTGCCACACACCTTTGCTTCGTTAAAAACAAAAAACATATGAAAACACAACTCACAAAAAAAACAGTATCGCTAGCTATTGCTGTTGGCTTATTCGCGTTGATGATAACAATATCATCATTCGCCCAAAAAACACAAACCCTGCGTGGCAAAGTGATTGACGAGGTAAGCCAAGCCCCTCTCATCGGTGTAACCGTGCAAGTGATTGGAAATTTTGAAACATTACTTGGTGCCTCTACAGATGCTGATGGCAACTTCGAAATCAAAGCTGTACCACTCGGCAGACAAACAATCAAGATCAGCTACGTAGGGTACGAAGAGCAAGTGATTCCCAACGTAGTGGTCACAGCCGGAAAAGAAGTAATCTTAAATGTATCACTCAGGGAGGGTATTGCCCAGTTAAATGAAGTAGTTATTACTGCCAATACAAAGGATGACAAGACTGCGACCAACAATGACCTCGCAGTAGTTAGTTCTCGTTCCTTTAACGTAGATGATACCAAACGCTATGCGGGTGCGCTGGGTGATCCCTCGCGCATGGCTGCCAACTTTGCAGGTGTTGGTGGAGGCAATGACTCACGCAATGATATCGTGGTTCGTGGAAATTCTCCTACCGGTATGTTGTGGCAATTGGAAGGGCTCAACATTCCTAACCCCAATCACTTCGGAGCTCTTAACAGCACCGGTGGACCAGTGAGCATGCTCAACAATAACAACCTGGACAAGTCGGACTTCATTACTAGCGCTTTTCCTGCCCAGTATGGGAATGCGATCGCTGGGGCTTTTGATATTCGCCTTAAAGAAGGCAACAATCAGCGTTTAGAAAAAGTCGCGCAGGTTGGTTTCGCTGGTTTCGAATTCGGATTGGAAGGACCTTTTTCTAAAAAAAGTAAAAGCTCTTTTATCATCAACTACCGGTATTCCACTCTTGGATTATTTCAAACATTGGGAATAGAATTTGGTACAGGCGGCAACACGCCTAACTATCAGGATCTCAATTACAAATTTACTTTTCCAACAAAAAACAACGGCAAAGTATCGGTGTTCGGAATTTTAGGAACTAGTTCTATTGATCTGCTAGGTAGTAAGATTGAAAAAACCGAGTTACAAAAGCCTAACAACACTGACCTGTATGGAACTGAAAATCGAGATGTATATCCCCGTTATGGAACGACTATCAATGGAATCAGTTATGAGAAGAATTTATCTAAAAAAACATTTGCAAAATTTACGCTCGGCTATAGCACTACAAACGAAAAATATACCACAGACTCACTGACGCGAAATACAGGGTTAGATGTGGATGGGCGATTCAGAAGAGCCGAGGGAAAATTCAATACAGGCAAAGCTTCATTTGTTTTCTTCACTCGCACAAAATTCAATGCAAAAAACTCGCTTACTTCTGGTATCTACGTTGATCATAATCAATTTGATTTATTCAATCGGGATACCTACGCATACCAAAACAAGGACAGCGTTCGCGTAGACATTAACGACAATAATGTCTTAACTCAAGCATATACCCAGTGGAAACATCGATTCAACAATCACTTTTCATTCTCTGCAGGGGCGCACTTACAAAACTATAGCCTAAACAGTCAAACGGTAGTTGAGCCTCGCGCCAATGTTAGTTACCAAATCAATGGACGTCAATCATTAAGTATCGGATACGGTCTACACCATCAGACGCCATCTGTTTATACGTCTTATGTACAAACAAAAACACCTAGTGGAATTGTGTATAGTAACAAAGCCCTTGATTTTATACAAAGCAATCACTACGTAATTACCTACGATTGGAATTTGACCGACAATTTACGTTTGAAAGCAGAGGGTTACTATCAAGAACTTTCCAATGTTCCGGTTGAGAGAACTGCCTCTAGCTTCTCTGCAATCAACACAGGCGTAAGCTTTGGTCCATCTGACAGAGACTATTTGGTAAACAAAGGAACAGGTACAAACTATGGAGTTGAACTTACGCTAGAGCGCTTCTTCAACAAAGGCTATTATTTCCTTATCACTACTTCCTTGTTCGACTCGAAATATAAAGGCAGCGATGGCATCGAACGAAACACTGCTTACAACACGCAATATGTTGTCAATGCGCTAGCAGGAAAAGAGTTTAGGGTGGGTAAAAACAGAAACTTCCTGAGCCTAAATCTAAAAGTAACTTCTATTGGGGGCCGCTATTTAACGCCTCTTAACTTCACGGCATCTCAGCAACAAGGGCAAGCCGTCTATAATGAAAGCAAAGCGTTTAGCGACAAACAAAATGACTACTTCCGAACTGACTTTAGAATTGCCTATCGTAAAGAATACAAGAAGAGTACACTTGAGTTTGCCCTTGATTTGCAAAACTTAACCGGCAACCAGAACATTTTCTCTCAAACGTATAACCCCCGCACCAATTCAATCGTCAACGAATATCAACAAGGATTCTTCCCTGTGCCGTTTGTCAGATACACATTCTAGAACATAGAAACCTCCAAAGACTGCCGAACATCGGCAGTCTTTATTTTACATCTCCAATCCTATGAAAAACAAAATAAACCTTTACACGTTGGCGATCGGACTGTTAGCCCTGATGGAATTGCAAAATGCCATTGGCGAATTGATCCCTATGCAGGAAGTAATTATTTCTTATCGAAAAACATTTTTGCCAGAGAGCCTTCTTGGGTTTTTAGTAGTGTCAAAATTTTTAGCCGCTTTTGTATTGATCTTTCCACGATTTTATCAATTGAAAGAATGGGTGTTTGCAGGCATTTTAATTGACATATTGGGTGCAGGGCTGAGTTATCTATTAGCAGGTTCATTTGAGGCATTTGGTTTATATATGGTTCCCCCCGCCTTGCTTGTGTGGGGGTTTGCCTATTTTCAGTTTCAGAAACACCTAAAGTTAGTATCTTATACATTGCCAGCTGCAACGGATAAAAAGTGGAAGTGGACGGCTTACCTTTTTGCTTTTATCATGATCGTATTGGGCATCGCGGAATTAACTAAATCCCAGCCGGTAGTCGACTCAATGGTGTTGTTAGGTTTCCCTATTCATTCCCTTTATATAATTGGCGGAGCAAAAATTTTGGGTGGCATTGCACTTTTATTACCAGGCATGATTACAATAAAGCATTGGGCATATGCAGGTTTTGCATTTGATTTTCTCGGTGCCGTCTATTTATATCTAGTAGGCGGCCATTCGGCTCTGTTCGATCTTTCCACTCTTTTTATACTCACCCTGTTACTTGGCTATAGTTATATGTTGTTTTCACGCCAGAAAAATCAGATATAGTATCTGCTCTAGGAAGCCAACATCGCAGATAAATTAAACTCTATAGTATCAACGCTAAATTAATCAACTATGAAAAATACAGATAACAAAACAACCGCAATTCTGTTTATCGTTTATGCTGCATTTGTGATGGCTGCCTATAGCATTTTGGCGGCAGTGTTTGAGTTTCCTGAAATTCTTAGAAAACCAATTACCGAGCGATTTGCATTATTTCATCTACATGAAAGCATCATAATACCCACTTATTATGTCTTTGCATTAACGGGTGTTCTACAAATCTTTTTTTCAATCTATCTTTTTAAAATCAATAATACCACCAGCTCAAACGGACTATCCAGCTTGATCTTTGGTGTGTTAGCTGGACTGTGTCAAACAATTGGATTCATCAGATGGGTTGTAGCA
>JAJTGQ010000160.1 GCA_021299455.1 Flammeovirgaceae bacterium
TTCCCCTCAATAAGGCACTGTCAAAATACAAACACACTTCTGGAACCATGGCCTTTCCCTCTTTTGTCTTCGCTGATGCGATTTCCAGGGCTGTAATTAAATTTTCTCTCGCATCCGACCTCGGTTCGCTAATCGGAAGTTGTGCGCCCGTTAAAACAACGGGTTTGCATAAACCCTGCAGCATAAAACTGAGAGCGGATGCTGTAAAGGACATGGTATCGGTACCATGCAAAACAACAAAGCCATCTTGATCGGCATAATGATCAAAAATGATTTGCCCAATTTCCTTCCAGTGGGGTGGGCCTATATTAGACGAATCGATCGGTTGATCAAATGAGATTACCGTCAAGTCAAGTTGCAAACTCCGAAGAGCCGGTAAGTGGTGCAAGATCAACGAAAAGTCAAAAGGAATCAAAACGCCCCTCGCATCATAGGCCATACCAAATGTGCCACCCGTATAGATAATGAGCACCTTGGACTTGGCTTGATCAGGTGCGGCTGTATTGATGTTAACAATCTGGTAGCTCATACGTGTCGTTAAAAAGTTTCTTTGAATTGGAAACCGTGATATAAGAAAGTTCTTCTAGCGTGATCTTTTTCAACTCTGCGATCTTTTTTGCTATAAGTGGAATATACGCGGGTTCATTCCGCTTGCCTCGATGGGGAACGGGCGCCAGATAGGGACAGTCCGTTTCCAATACAATGTTATCCAAGTCGATTTTGGGAATGACCTCATCCAATCCACTCTTTTTAAATGTAGCCACTCCTCCCAGCCCAATATAGAATCCCATGTCCGCGATTCGTTTCGCCTGTTCAATCGATCCGGAAAAACAATGAAAGACACCAGTCAGTTTTTCATCCAACAATGGTTCCAACAACTCGATCGTTTCCTGTAAAGATTCTCGGCAGTGAATTACAATGGGAAGTTCATACTTCTTGGCCCATTCAACCTGAATCAAAAAAGCTTCTTTTTGCTGATCCCAAAATGTTTTGTCCCAATACAAATCAGTCCCCATTTCACCAACTGCTGCAAATTTTCGCTTTGCCAGCCAAGCCTCTACTTGATAGAGTTCTTTCTCAAAGTCCTTTTTGACTGAACATGGATGGAGACCCATCATCGGTATACAAGTTGTTGGATTTCTTGCCTCCAACTCCATCATCTCATCTATGGACGTATGATCTATATTAGGCAGGTAAATTCGGGCAACTCCGGCTTGTGTACTACGAGCCAGTGTGTCAAACCGGTCTAGTTGAAACTCTTCTTTATAAATGTGTGCGTGCGTATCGATCCAAAAATTCGCCATGCTCAGAAAAAATAAGTAGAAAAAATCAGTAGCCCAATAAGGACCGATACGGCAGCCGCGACAAGAACTGCCGCTGCCGCTATATCTTTTATCTTCCCTGCCTTGACCTGTCGCTCAGGGCTTACTAAATCGACAATACCTTCGATTGACGAATTCAATAACTCCAGAGAGATGACCAGCCCGATGCTAGTTAGTAGAACGCACCACTCCAGCTTACTTACCCCAAAGTAGAATGCCAACCCAACCACCAATGCCGAAACGAATAAATGAATCCGCAAATTAGGCTGCTCTTTGCAAGCAAGCCAAAAACCATGAAATGCAAACTTGAATGAGTGAAATAGCCTTTTCATTTCTTGTTAAATGAACTTTGCAAGCGATCGATAGCTGCATGGAGTAAGTCTCCCTCAACTTCACCGCAATTTAGTCCAAGAAAGCCAACCGATTGATCGATTGCCTTCCCAAGATCAAAATCCTTTTGAGGTATGGTATAGACCCAGTTCTTATGAAGTAACAATTCTGCCAGATATTCTTGTTCCGGTTGCCCTGGAGTGGGTATCATTATTAGATTTCTCTTTTGCAATGCAGCGAGATCTAGTATGGAACTGTAGCCAGACCGGCAAACGACAAAGCGAGACTCCTCAATGATACACTTAAGCTCTGCCTCTTTCAGATGCCCCACCCTACTTACTTGCCCCTTTGAAACAACCGAATCCCCGGCATGGGGGTTTCCTAAAACAAGCATCACTTTTAAATCAAGTTTTGTCAACTGTTGTGTAATCAACACCTCCAGGATCGTTCGTTGCGGCTCTGGGCCGGACAGCAGAACAAGTAAATCGTACGTGAACTCAATGGGTTGAGTGGGTTTGTGAAAGCGAGAAAGCGGCCCCACAAAAACGACCGGCAAATCATTGGTTGCGGAGAGATCGCCAGAAAATGGACGATCTGGAAAATCAGGCACCCAACATTCATTGAATCGTTTGATCTTTCGCTGGTTCCAAAAACTGAACAGTCGAGACGCCCACTTAAATGGGGGCCGAAAAACAAAATTGATTTGATGGGTCACAAAAATGCTTCTGACATTCTTGGAATAGCAACCAAAACGATTGTCAGATATGATCAAATCAACAGGGTGTTCGCGAAGGATTTGTCTTAGCTGCCGATGTTCCTTTCGGATGGCAGAAACAAACTTAATTGACTGAAGGAATAGCTTGGGTAACAGTCGGCCGTCTTTTGCATACACTGCTTTGTATGATACGATCTCAAAAAAAGGCACCTCCGGAAACTCCAACTTTAATAGTTGTAAGGCATCGCCACTAGTAGCAATTAGCACGTTGCAATCCCGTTGGCGGAATGCCCGAATAATGGGGATGCACCGAGTGGCATGCCCAAGACCCCAATCAAGTGGAGTAACAAGTACAGAAAAAGGCTTATTCAAAATGAAGAATTTGGCAATGCTTTGAATTGGTACCCAAGATTCGAAAAATGCTCGAGGCATTTAGGCAATGCGTAGGTCATATTTCGTTGCGCCTTGAGGCTATCGTGAAAAACAATGATGGATCCAGGCCGCGCAGCGCTGATCGTACCACGTAAACATTTTTCCGGAGAAAGTGACTGAGAGTAATCCGAAGTAAGAACATCCCACATTACAATTCTATACTGTTCCGTTAACGCGTTGATCTGCTTTGATCTGATCCTTCCATAAGGTGGTCGAAACAATTTTTTCTTCACCTCTACTTCTTTTTGCACAGGCTGCTCATGGCCACTTTCGCGTAACAAACTTTCTATTTCCTTTTTACATAGCGCCACATTGGAGACATATTTCTCCGTAGAGGTGCCCCACCCCTTCATATGGTTGAACGTATGATTAGCAATCTGATGGTTGTCAGCTATAATTCGCCTTGCTATTTCGGGATACTTCTTAATATTGTCGCCAATACAAAAAAAGGTTGCCTTTGCATCAAATCGCTTCAATGTGTCAAGCACAAATTCTGTTGGGCCAGGGATAGGCCCATCGTCAAAAGTGAGAAACAATTCTTTTGCGCTCGTCTTCACCCGCCATGTTAGAGTCGGAAAAAAAAGCGGCAGTATAAATGGTGTGCGAAACACAGGGAATTAAGATTTAAGATTTAAGATTTGAGATTTGCGATTTGTTTTCCTTAACGATCTCATCTATCGCACAAAATAAAATCGAATTAAAGATCATTAAAATGAGAACAGACCAAAATCCATATCGAGGTCCAATCCAAGTTGAAGCAGCCCAGCTATGAACAATCACTACGAAAACAAGAAATATTCTCGACATGATTCTTGATAAATAATATCCCAAAAGTCCAACTAGGACTAACCAAAAAATCGAGATCAAGAAAATACCAGAAACATGATTGGTCATCATAAATTTACCGATCGGATTGCCTTCATTGGCAACTTGCAAATTACCCTCCCAATACTCTCTAGGTTGATGAACAATAGTAATAACAATGTCAAAAAGACTGGCCCATAAAGCTGGCAGCAACAGCAATAATTTCTGCTTTCTGTTCATGACTTACTCGACACGACAGGTTAACAATGTGATGTCATCCCGATACCCATTTTTTCCCTTGAATCCATCGAGGGTGACAATGATATCCTGATGGATGGTTTTCAAATCCTTGAAATGGTTTTTTGTGAAATAGTCGCGCAAAGCTTCCGGGCCGAATTCTTCCTCTAATTCATTAACGGTTTCTGTCAAACCATCTGTATAGGCAAGCAACGTAAACTCGCTCAAATCAGTGATGAACCCTTCATGTATAAATGGTAACGGATGCATTGCACCCAACACGGTAGAACCCTCTTCTAATAGACGGATGCCGTTCTTGCGATCGTACAGCAAGGGCGGATTGTGACCGGCATTTACATACACCATCGTGCGCAGGTTAATGTCGTAGATGGCTCCAAAGAAAGTAATGAATTTTTCACCTTTAGTATTGTCGAGCACTTGAAAATTGAGCGCTTCAACGATTTCCGTCAGGTTGGGTGTCTGTCGCAACAAGGTGCGAAGTGATGCCTGAAAATTGGACATCATTAAGGCCGCTGGTATCCCCTTACCGCTGACGTCTGCTACACAAATCAAAAACTGATTCTTATTAATCGGAATATAATCGTAATAATCACCCCCGATAATATCATGAGGAAGATAACTGGCTTCGATTTTAAGATGCTCTGTATTCGGTAACTTCTTAGGGAAAAGAAACTGTTGCACATCACTGGCAATCTCTAACTCTTTTCGAAAAGCCTCTTGAAGAAGTTGTTTACGCGCCAGCTTTTTATTTTCTATCGCAACTATAATGATATTCGTTAGGGCCTGAATAAACTTTAATCCATCGTCAGGCTGGTTCGTCTCGCCATTGTGATTCAGTCCCCCTACAAAAACGAGTGCCAATGTTTCGTTTTTATGAGAAACGGGAATAACCATATCGAACTCGTGAAAGGCACATTGCTCAAACTCACTGAGCTGATGAATCCGTTTGATCATTTTGAAATGATCGTCCAGTCGCTGTTTGATAAAACTCTTTTCGGTACCAAAATTCACCTTGCAGGCCCACGCCTCATCAAAAACAAATAATGCCAGTTTCTTGATCTCCAGATTTGAACGCAACGTAAAATTGAAGATCTTATACAGAGAGTCTTCCGGTACATTGCTATTGATCGATTGCGTGATCTCCAACAACGCGTTGAGTTCCAGCTCCTTTTTCTCGATTAACTTCTTTAGTTTGCTTTCGGGCATGTTACACAATTGTGTAAAAATAGCAATTCCCTACTTACCCAGAATGCTTGCTCTTCGTTATTCGATCTTTCCACCTAAAAGATTGATATTGAGCAAGTAAAGCAACCCAAACTACGTAAAGAGGATAAACCATTTGTAAAACAAAAAAAGCCAGCCAGCGCCATTTATTGTTTAAGAAAACAGACACTTGGTAAAGGAAAACAAACTCAAACAGAAATTTTAAGGCTACAAGAAACATGAATGAGTTGACGGGTATCCAACCGATCATTGTTGAGAGGCCGAGCCCAATGTAGCTTGCTTGAAAAAAAAAGATAAATACAGCCAACGTCTTTGAAATCGGTGAATTGTTAAAACGCCACTTGCCTGCCCATCGCACTCGCTGTTGTATAAAATCGCTTAGCGATAATAGCGGCTGGGTCGATACCACACTATCTTGGTCAGTCAAAAACCGAATTCCGCCAGGGTATTTTGGATGTATCTTTCGCAACAAGAATTCATCATCGCCAGAAGGAATTTCCCAATTGCCTTCAAAACCTTTTACTTCAGCAAAAACAGATTTGCGAAATGCCAGATTTGCTCCGTTGCACATCGTGGGGTGCAAATAAAAAAGTGTGGCTCCGGTTGAGCCAATCAGGCTTGCGAACTCCAGTGATTGCAATTGTGAAAAGAATTTTAATCCTGACTCTATCCTAACCGCACCGATTGCCATCACACAATCTTCCGAATGAAAAATTTCATTGATGCACGACAGCCATCGAGCAGAAAATGAACAGTCTGCATCGGTGGTTACAATAACTTCGTTGGTTGCCAATGTAACTCCCAATGCGATAGCTCGCTTTTTACCAAACTGGTCTTGTGGCAATCTATCCAATTTTATGTTGGAGTGTTTTTGGGCAAATTCCTCGACTATCTTTTCAGATTGATCAGTCGAGTGGTCATTAACCAGCACAAACTCCACACATTCTTTTGGATATTCCTGTCCATTTAAAGAACGCAGGACTTGCGAAAGGTTTGCTTCCTCATTTCGGTAAGGAACGATGACAGATAGTCTGACATTCCTAATGGGTTGAGCCTTCTTCCCCGAACCTTCCAGCAAAAACTGCCAGCCTACAATCAGTCCAATGACGATCGAAAAATAAACTCCAAATACTACAAAAAAGAAAACAGTCATACTCAAACTACGAATTAAATGGAATCGAGAAGGCAGAAGATAGAAGTCAGAATTTCATTGCACCAAAGCATCATTGCGTTTATGAGTAGATGTACTTCTAAATTCCGACTCCTGCTTTCTACATTCTTATGCCGAAAAGGAACATAGAAATCAATATTCCATATAACTTGCCACGCAAAATGGAGAAAAAACCCATCAAAGAGAACCTGCGCTCCGAAAAGGAGCGGATCATTTTAGGTCTCGACCCCGGCACGAACGTGATGGGCTATGGATTAATTCTTTTAAAAGGCAGTAAGTTGAGCTTGATCCAATTTGGGGTTATCAATATGGGAAAATTTGGTGCCCATGAGATGAAGTTGAAAAAGATTTTTGACAGGGTCTTGGCCTTGGTTGATGAGTATCACCCAGATGAAGTAGCATTGGAAGCTCCCTTTTTTGGAAAAAACATTCAATCGATGTTAAAACTAGGGCGGGCGCAGGGAGTGGCCATGGCTGCGGCCCTTTATCGGGAAATACCCATTACAGAATATGCCCCTAAAAAAGTAAAGCAATCTGTTACCGGCAATGGAAACGCCAGCAAAGAGCAAGTGGCCAGAATGCTCATGCAAATTTTTGGGATTAAGGAACTTCCCAAGCTATTGGATGCGACCGATGCACTCGCTGTTGCAGTTTGCCATTATTATCAAAATGGAGTAACGAAAAGCAAAACAAAATCCTGGGAATCGTTCGTGACCGAGAATCCGAAAAGAAAGATTAGCGTATAATAGTTAATGGTCCTTTAAACCTTTCTACACAGGATCCCTCCAAGACAATAAAATATATACCAGTACTTAGGCCAAATCCACTCCAATCATTTCTATAGTTTTTTGTAAAAAAAACTTCCGCGCCCCACCTATTAAGTACTTTCAATGAAACGAGGCCGCTAATTGATGGATCAACTTGAAAAAAATCATTCTTACCATCACCATTTGGTGTAATTATGTCAGGTACAAATCCAATCTTCTGGTTAATCTTAGATACGTTAATCGTATCCGCAGCTTGACCGCAGCCATTTTTTACGGTCACCCAAAACCTACCAAAATCCGAAATCTGAAATGAATCATTTGTCGAACCATCTTGCCAGGTGTACAAAAAACCAGATGAATTGGTATATGGTTTTAGGCTAACGATTTTTGGTTCGCACCACTCGACATCAAGCCCTAATGAAAACGGTCTGGGTGTTTGAAGCAAATCGATTTGCACATTATCCCTTACAATTCCACAAGGATTTGCTACCGTCACTGAATAATTTCCGGATTGATTTACTGTTATAGAAGAGGTGGTTTGTGATGTGTTCCAAAGATGGTTAAATGTGGGGTTGCCCAATTGAGTAGAAATAGTATAGCTAGTTTGGTCACACAGTATTTTATCTTGCCCCAAATCAAATACAGGTTTTTGAAAAAAATCCACCCGGGTTTGATCAGTAGCACTTCCGCATGGGCTTGTTACTTTAACTGAATATATTCCCGCTTGCGTTACCGTAATGAAAGGCGTATTTTCTCCCGTATTCCACAAATATGTAAAGGTAGGGTCATTGAGCATCGTAGTTAAAACAAAATTTGGCTGATCACAAATAACTTTATCAGGACCTAAATCGAAAACAGGCGTTTGAAAAAAATCCACCCGAATTTGATCTGCAAGACTTCCGCATGGGCCTGTGACTTTAACTGAATAGAATCCGGATTGCGTTACCGTTATTAAAGAAGTATTTTCCCCTGTACTCCATAAGTAACTTAATGTTGGATCATTTAGGGCCGTTGTCAAAGTAAAATTAGATTGATTGCACAAAATCTTATCCGAGCCTAAATCAAATACAGGTCTAAAATCTAACCGAATTTGATCTATAGTACTTCCACATGTACCCGTAACTTTAACCGAATAAACTCCGGATTGAGTTACCGTGATTGAAGAAGTAATTTCCCCTGTACTCCATAAGTACGTAAATGTTGGATCATTAAGGTTTGTTGTTAAAGTGAAATTAGATTGACTGCACAGAATCTTATCGGAGCCTAAATCAAATACAGGTTTTTGAAAGAAATCCACCCGGGTTTGACCAGTAGAACTTCCGCAAGGTCCAGTAACTTTAACCGAATACACGCCTGATTGTGTAACAGTAATGGAAGGCGTATTTTCCCCTGTACTCCATAGATATGTGAATGTCGGATCGGCTAGCATGGTTGCTAAAACAAAGTTGGACTGATCGCAAACTACTTTATCAGGACCAAGGTCAAATGAAGCTATTGCTCCATCAGCCAAGACATACTCACCGCGCAATGGCTGCGCATTTTGGGGTAGTATGGCACTGTTCCATGTTGGCTTGCTATTATCTGTACGAAAAGATGCGTTGCAAATAGGTTGATTGCTAACAAAGCCCTTTGCGGTATAACTGCCCGTGCCCGTAACAGAAGCAAGAAAGACACCAAAGTATGGCGAATTACTTTTCGACAAATCCAATCCACCTGTTTGGCTAGGATTATTTTTGATTTCATAAAGTTGAATGCCTTCTACAGCACCAGAAATATTGGACGCTTCAACCTTAAGAGTTCCATCGACAATTGACGAGGTAGTGGCGGGATAACTAAAAACACTTACATCTCCTATCGGAGCACCTGAATATACGCGTGTGGGGTTGCCAACTAACTGTCCATGAAATTTATTCGGGGACTTATCTAAAACTACATTACCGCTAGTCTCGTTGAAATCCCAATAGCCTATTAGCCCAGGTTCATTACCAATAAGCTTTGTACACAAACCATTTCTAATTTCTTGTTGAGAAAGAGAACGATTCCATAGCCGTATTTCATCTAATGTACTTTTTTGCCTGTATACGATATTGTTAGATAAAAAATAGCCGATTTTTGGAATATCACCTGAATTAGCCGATTGCATCGGAAGGCTAGAGCCACCACTTGAATTTCCACCGATATCAACTCCGTTTACATAAATCCTAATATCAAATGGAGCATTCATAACCACAGTAACATTGATCCATCGCCCCACAACGTTAGAGATGTTTGCGGATTTTCCCCTTCTAAATGCTGGATTATTACCACCCGCACCATCTCCAAATTCACACAAGATAACTGAGGGAGTTATTATCAGCCAAAAACCACGATAAATAGGATCATTGTCGTTAGTAACAAAAATGGGAGCACCACCTACCGCGGTTGGATCCAATCGTACCCATGCCGAAATCGTGAACGGTAAATTAACTATATTGTAACTGCCACTGATATCGATGCGATCGTCTACTCCGTCAAAACTGATTGCACGACCCGATCCGACATTGTCAATTTGAGATAAGGAATGATCGACAGAAAACAATATGAACAAAAAAAATAGGAAGAATCTCATGCCTTAAATTTAAGAACTAAAGTGATTAATTGTAAAATTTAATAGTTTATAACTCTTCTTCTAAATTAGAACTCTTAAATTTACAACTAAATGAAATCTATACTTATCATATCCTTCAGCTCTATTCAACATGATTCAAGAGTTACACGACAAATTGAGTTTTTAAAAGCCAAACATGCTCTAACCGTTGCGGCCTATGACAATCATCAAGATTCGGAATTGGAGTTTTTCAAACTGGACAAGCCTAGACTTGGAATGACGAAGAAAATCATTACGGCATTTGTTCTTTTCCTTAGAATGCATGAAGTTTCGTATGAATTATTATACCGTCAAAGAGGTTTGAAAAACTATCTTGGAGAAAGAAAATTTGATTTAATCATTGCCAATGATGTGGAAAGTCTCCCCATAGCTTTCAAGCTTAATGCTGGCAAGAAAATACTTCTTGATGCCCATGAATATTCACCTAGACAATTTGAGGATAAGTTCATTTGGCGTATGTTATTTCAACCCTTGATGTACCAAATTTGCAAAAAATATATTTCACAGACTGTCGCCATGACAACTATAGGAAGGGGAATTGCGAATGAATATAAAAAACAATTTAAATGCAATCCAATTGTGCTTAATAATGCGACATGGCACAATCCAATTAAAGCTTCTGATGTATTACCCAACAAGGTTCGTTTGATTCATCATGGTGGAGCTACCGTAAGCCGACAACTTGAAATAATGATTGAGATGATGTCACTTTTAGATGATCGTTTTACGTTGGATCTTATGTTAATTGTTCCAGAAACCGCATCCACCAAAACGAAGGGATATATTGGATACTTGAAGAACCTCTCCAAAGGTGACCCCCGAATTAGTTTCCAACCAGCGGTTAAAGGTAAAGATGTTGTTCCATTCATCAACAAATATGACATGGGGATCATACTAGTACCTCCAATAAATTTCAATTATGCAAATGGCCTACCTAATAAACTATTTGAATTTATTCAAGCAAAACTAGCTGTTTCCATTGGTCCTATTCCAGAAATTGCAGAAGTTGTAAATCAATATGACTTAGGTTATGTAAGCGAAGAATTCACAGCCAAGAGTTTGGCAGCAAAACTCATGAAAATATCTAACGCTGATTTAATCCGTTTCAAGCAAAATGCAACAAAGGGGGCAATTGAATTAAGTGCAGATAAGAACGCAAGTCTTTTAAATCAAATTGTAGGCACTTCACTAAACTTATGATACAACTACAGGATATACTAAGTAGGGTTTCTCATCAACATTTTATAGGTGACCTCAAAGGTTTTATAAGCAAACCTGGGATATTGGATAGTGGGAATAGCGACCAACATCTTTTAATGTGGGCTTCGGACAAAAATATTGATAAGTTGTCCAGTATAAACTGTGGCACAATAATATGCAGTAGTTTATTCAAAAATCACAATGCTGGGTGCAACTACATCATTGCAAAGAATCCAAGATTAACTTTTCAGGAAATACTATCCTCTTTTTTTATTGAAAAAGACACTCCTTTTATTAGCCCAAGTGCTGTTATTGACCCTTCTGTTTTTATGGGGCGAAACGTAATAATTGGTCATCATGTAGTAATTGAAAAAGGTTGTTCAATTGGTGATGATGTTCAAATTGGGCATAACACGATACTTTTTCGGGAAACGAAAGTTGACGGCCATGTAAAAATAGGATGCAATTGCACAATCGGTGGCGTTGGATTCGGTTATGAAATTAATGAATCCAAAAATTACGTGTTATTACCCCATCTCGGGAATGTCGTTCTTAAAGAATACGTTGAAATTGGCAACAATACCTGTATTGATAGAGCTGTATTAGGAAGTACGATACTTGGCGAAAACACAAAAATTGATAATCTAGTTCATATTGCTCATGGTGTTGTAATCGGAAGAAACTCTTTAGTTATTGCTAATTCTATGATTGCGGGGTCTACGGTAGTTGGTGACAATGTATGGATTGCTCCATCAGCATCAGTTCTAAACAAAAAATCAATTGGAGACAACAGTGTAATTGGAATGGGTGCCGTTGTTATTAAAGACGTAAATAAAAACGAGACAATTATTGGGAATCCGGGCAAGCCAATGCAAAAATTAGAAAACCAATCTTAATACATCAAATACCTCAGCATATTTTTCGTTGACCTGCACTCCTCTTACCCTTGCTAGGGATCTTATAAATTCTTCATTTGCATAGCTTCTGTGAGCTTGAGATTTATACTCACTCAACGCATCAATCTTCTTTTGAATATGACTTTCTGACAACACAGAAAAGCAAGTGGTATTGAAGGATAGATTATTCCAAGGCACCTCATAACACAGAATATTTGTAAACTTAAATGCGCGTAAACCTTCCTGAGCTACTGTATGATGATCTTGGTGAATATCACTTAGCGCTGGCATAAATATTAAATCCGGTTTTATCGATGTGCGCAACTGAATCAAGTTCTCCAATATCTCCTGCCTGTGGAAATTAAATGTTCTAACTTCGTAGTTATGCAATATCAGGTTAGTCGACTTAATGTCAATTTTCTTTGTTGCGGACTTAACCTCACTTATGAGAATATCCTTCGGAAATTGCGGGAGCACTGATTGTTCACATGCGGAAAATGCCACGTAATAAACTTCGGCCCCAGATTCAACTAATTTCGCAATAGTGGCCCCACACCCAAACTCGCCATCATCTGTATGGGGCGCCAAAACAACTACTCTTTTAAAGTTTGAAAAATTCATTCACGCAAGATTTAGTATCTACAATATTACAATCAAAAACTCGAAAACAATATAAGAAAGGCGTATTCCTATTTTCGTTTCAATTTCAGAAAACACCGACATAGTATAACGTCAAGCCGGGAAGAATAAAAAACAATTTTTCGGCCTCATTTCAGAATTTTTGTATTTCTTTTTCACATTACCTGAGAGTAGATTTTCTCCATCTGCGTCAAAAAAGATGCTGAAGAAAATCTGACTTCTATTTGTTCTCGTAACAATTGCTGACTATAGGTTGAATGATGACTAATCATTTTGTTGATTCCATTAGTCAAAGCGTCCACATCACCAACGGCTACCAACATCCCATTACTTTCATCGACAAATTCTTCCGGACCACCACAACGCGTAGAAACCACCGGTCTTCCGGCAGCCATCGCTTCTGCTAATGCCACACAAAACGTTTCTGAACGGCTGGCACACACGAAGAAATGAAGTCGAGACATGAATGCTGGTACGTCCTTCGGCAAAACAAATCCGTAAAAAATACATTTTTGCTCAATACCTAATTCTGCAGCGAGCGCCTTGTAGGATTGTAGCAACTTACCACTACCTCCAACATGCAAGACAAAATTAGTCTTCAACTTGGCCACCGCTCGCAAAAGAATCTCCAGCCCCTTCACAGGTTGATTGAGTGTGCCCAAAAAACCAATTTGTATTACGTTAGTTTCCGGAAAAGGGACGACTTCAAATCGTTCGGTTTCAACAATGTTAGGGACAACAACAACATCTTTTTTGATGAATAGCTTTACTTCATTTGCCAACATTTTGCTTACTGCTAATACTACAGAAGCTCTTTTCATTCCGAAAACGGTTAACCATTTATGAATGTAGCTTCTAAAATTATTAGTTGGTCTGGTATGTTCCGTCACCACAAAAGGAACTTTCAACAATCTAGATAAACTCCACGCCCAAAAGGCCGATGGATAACCTACATGGGCATGAATTAGATCAGGTTGAAATTCTCTAGCGATCTTCAAACTTGTACTTATAAGCAACCACAAATAATTAAGTTGATTGAAAATCGGAAACGACTTCTTTACCACGATTCTATATTCCTGGACATTTTGATCTGAACTTTCTTGACATGAAATAGAAGAAAGTGCAAATTTCTCATAATCAACAACCGATGAAATCACTGAAACTGTATGATGTGCACTCAATGCCTTTGCCTGACTTTTGATAAACACGCCCGCACCAGGATTTTTCTCATTTGGATACCAAGGTGTAAGCAGAAGTATTCTCATGGCTCGAACCTATTGCGGTACAAAAATGACATTGCCGAAAGACGGCATCGCAGAACTTGAAATTAGTTTACCCATCTTATCAACGGCAAACGGAAGATAATTCATGGGTTCAAAGAAATCAGAAACATCTTTCAAAGAATACCCGGCAGCCTGATAGGTAACTTCGCTCACCTCCAGCATTACGAGGGGTCGAAAACGAGCGATCACATTTTGGGCTCCTTGCAGCGCCCTTAACTCGCTTCCTTCAATATCCATTTTTATAAAATCCAGTCGATTTAAAGAAAGCTGATCCCATTCATCATCTAATTTTTTTAGCTCAGCTTTTACAGAACGTTGATTTTCAAGTAACCCGGGAAAAAACGTAGCCTGTCCTTCATTTTCATTTTCCCCAACAAAATAGATCGGAAAGGAGCCAACTTCATCGGAAAGTCCAAAGGGCTTTACTATTACATTTGTAAACTGATTGATCTCAATATTTTCATCGAGCATTTTCCGAAGCGCAGGAACAGGCTCAAATGCCACTACCTTTCCCTGCGTCAATCGCTTAGCCGCAAAAATGGAATACTCCCCGATATTAGCACCTATGTCTAATAGCACCATATCGTTCTTTAAAAAATCGTGCAAAAAAAGCAACTCACGATACTCATGAAAACCCGTCCAGTAGATGGATGCGCCCATAGCCTTAGAGCGATCTAGTCGTAGACTCAAGTCGGAATCGAAATTCCGAACGATCACCATCTTGGGTTTTGTACTATTTGACTTTTTTAAAACAATAGATCGCACGATCCATTTCGAAAAAGCAAAAATAACTTTCTGTAATTTATGAGGAACGGTTGCACGCATCGTGATGAGCCTTGCGTTCGAAAAACGAAAAAACCAAGCTATCCAACTCATGAAAGAAATAACTTTTTGATTTCCAGACGATAAACCCACCCTAACATGGCAAGTGCAACCAAGACATAAAAACCATGCACCCCATAGGGATAGTCAACCCCCAGCAAAGGCTCCATAACCATTATCAGCATTGCCAACAAAACCGGAGCAATAATCATCTTAGCAGTATTGATTTTAAACACAAATTTATCTTTCACTCCCCAATATAATATCACTATCTCGGCCAGATAGCTTATCCAGGTAGACGCGATAGCACCATACACTCCAAATCGGTTGATGAGAATAAACATCGCTCCTATCTTGACTATCAAAATAATTAAATAATAAAACGGCAAAGGCCGGGAGTACTTGAGTGCCGCATACGGAAAGGCTACAAACAATCTCATCGATCGGAAAAGATAGATGACAGCTGCATAAGGCAAAATCGCAATCGCCTGTCTATAACCTGGTTTGGTAAAAACAAATTCAATTATGATAGGGAAAACAAATATGCTAGCACTTACAAGCAACATCGCCATTGCGGTGAGTCCATGATAATAACGATTAGTCTCAATCGTGTTGTGCTTCTCCTTCTGCATGGCAACTATGCCAAGTACCTTTGGATAAAAAGAAGAGTTCAAGCCCGTCAACACAAACTCAATAGCCAGCATGCATTTCAAAGCCAGATCATACACTCCTAACGAGCCAATGGATATAAAAAGTAAAAGAAAAAACCGATCATAATAGTTAATAAACCATTGCTGCAATTGATAAATCACCGAAGTATTATTGAACGAGAAAGTGGTCTTGAGCAATTGCCAAATGAAATGAAAACCAAATTGTCTGAAAATATAACTCAACACCCAAGCCCCTGACAGAAGCGAGGCAATTAACTTTCCGCCAATAGGTCCCCACAAACTTTCAGGAAAAAGATAGAGGCCGGCAATAGTCAATCCAGCAATCAAAGAAAATGAAAGCACATTCGACCAAAGGAATAGAACCGGCTTCTGCTGTGTTTGCAAGAGACTATTGTTCACTTTTAATAAAGCCTGAAAGATACCAGTGGCCACGGACAGCAATCCAAACGGATAAAACACAATCTCTTCTTCCTTAAAAAGTGAACTAAAAATCCAATTGCCCAAAAAGGCTAGTGTTAACCCAGAGATGAGACTAAGCAACAAAATAAAAATAAAGGCAGAACTGATAAA
>JAJTGQ010000173.1 GCA_021299455.1 Flammeovirgaceae bacterium
CGGGGACGCCTTGCCCATTGGCCAATTGCCGTAAGGCTCCTTCTTTGAACTGGTTGTCGTATTTGCGATGTTGTTTTTTCTTCTCCATGATTACACAAATTTATGTCAGATTTGTGTCCGGATTTATTAGACCATCTCAAGGCGCTAGACAGAGAGCTCGAAGTAGGCAAAAGTCAAAAAAAGATTTCTGAATACTACAATGCCATTGCGTATACATTTGAACTAAAAGCATTAAATAAAATTGGTGTAGATCCTCTGGGACAAAGCAATTGTCAGTTAACAACTAACCAGTACAATACCATGCAACTCGACCTTGCAAAATGCTTTTTCTATGCAAGGCAAAGCGTGTTGGCCAATCCACAAAATCAATGGGGCTGGAGTACGCTAGCTGAGTACTATGGTTTAGAGTACCTGGCCAAGAAAAATGATAGTACGCTCGATACATTTTTTACCGCCATTGAGCATGCATTTAACAATGGGTTGCCTGTTGATGATTATGTGAAAGCTTTAAATATTCCTTATTGTCTACTTACAAAGGAAAGACTCACTGCTAGGTATGTTAAGATGATGAAAGCACCCAAGTTAACTCTTGAAGAGAATAACCTAAAGAAACTAGGGGTGTTGTAAAATTGAATCAAAACCTAACTTATATGAGATAGTAACGCTAAAACCCGTTGATCAGATGCGAAAAGTTGAGTGTTGAATTTTCCAACCACCGAGTTGTTGTCAACCGAAAAGCAAGCGCAAAAAGTAAATAGCAAATAGATTAAAAATATTGCGGTTTTATAAAATATAGACGGAGCAAGCCGAAAATCCGAAGAAGAGTAGGTGAAAATCAATAAATATGAAAAGATTATTTTTTCTAGTGTTTTCCATTCTGTCTATTGGATTATTGCCTTCAATTTCCCAAGATATTCAGTCAAACCAAATTCTAAAAAAGAAAATCAAAGACAAGCAAGACTTGCTTCGGTTGCAGGCGAAAGATTTGCGAACAACGAGCCGGATACAAAAACCTGTTTTTCGAAGATTCGGAAGGAACATAAAGGATATTGTTTTTGACTTTGACACTAAGAAATTTGTTTACGAAAAAGGTTTGTTAGATACACTAAACAATCCCCCTTACGAAATAAATGAGCTAGATGGGATAAATATTAAGATTAAGAATGTTAACCCATTTCTTTATTCCGTTGATTTATTCGAATTACAGGGTGATCAAATTAGTAATGAAAAATTATTGGAAGCAAAGCAAACGAATGCCCTAAATCTAAAAGTGGATCCTTTAAAACAATTTGAAATTAATTTTGAGCGAAATTTTCAGCCTGTTATAGATTGCGATTCAACTAAGTATTTAACAGCTATCGCAAGAAGAAAGTTAGCTCAAAAAAAACAACTTGCGTTAGCTGACTTACTTCAGAAACTCAAAGAAACAAATTTTAGAAATAGTTCACTTGATTTTGCCATCCGACATAAGTTGGATGCCACTCTTCTTTCTCCTCTTTCAGATGAGCAAGTGAAACAATTAAGTTTATGGTTAGAACAAAATAAGTTACGTGTTAAGGACCAAAATCAAGAAGTTATAGAGGCAAGAAAATTCATTAAAGATGAAAAACTTGATACAATAGCGTTAGACCAAACAATTTTAATTGAAAAGACCGCCTTGCAAAAACGGTGCACTGGTAGAATTTCTAAAAATCTATATGATGACCTTCTAAAGAGCATTGGAAGGTTAACAGATAATCTAAATCGAGTCAATGAGTATATTTTTGTTCATAATCAACTGATTTCAACCACAAGGCTTTCAATTAACAATGCAAGCGAACTAAAGGACATTACTGAAAAGCTAATTGGCGGGTTAGAGATAGGAGACATTAGAACTCTTCCTCAAAACTACTTCCAAGATCACAAGAAAGTTTTAATGGAGTTTAATAAAATTTTCTCAACCCTTGAACTACTGAAAACGTATGACTCAGCGAATGCGTTTGAATACAAGTCCGCCATTTCTAGCGCGACCGCAATGCTACGAGATTATAAAGAATTTGATTCGGAGAAATTGGTAAGTCAAATTACGGGGATTTATGAATTGGTCAACCAGAAGAATTTTGAACTTAGTTACCAAACTCTATCAATAACTGAAAATGCCGACTTTATTAAATATCGAATAGAATTTAAGCCTGTAAACAATTCGCAAATTCAACAAACTCAGGGGCCGTATAATTTGGATATGGCTTTTTTAATAAACGAAGGCCTTAAAATTGATGTTAGCACAGGTGTTATCCTGGATTTTAACCTTGCGGATCCATCTTACTACTTTCAAAAATTTAATACCACTCAAGGCGGGCAGTCTTTTGACTCGGTTCGTGTAAAGAAAAGCCCAAATACCGGAAACATTACACCCTCTGTCAATCTAATGCTTAATGCATACAAAAGATCGAGCCTAAACTTTAAGCCCGGTATTTCTTTAGGATTTGGAGTGAGTAGCGATATTCGATTTAGACTCTATTGCGGGCCATCACTAATAATTGGAAGAAAGGAACGAATAATGGTAAGCTCAGGTATCGCATTTGGCGCCATTGTTAGAAATGCGGATGGATATGATGATGGCAAAACATTTGCAAACAATAGCTCCGTGCCGAATCAAGTTCCCTTAGTCCAGGACTCATTTAAATTTGGCTGGTATTTTGGTTTAGGCTTTAACTTAAGTGGAAAAGATACAAAGGGGTTCGTTGAAAAAATAAAATTTAAATAGTGCATGCAACAACTCCGCACCTGACTGATCTACTTTTGTCGCAGCGCAACTTGTTTCAAAACGAAATGAAAAAAATATTTGAATTCTTAAAAGGCCCAACACTTGATCTTAGTACTCATAAAAAGAGTATTGTAACCTTCCGAAAACTCGAAATAAATGAACGTGACTTTAATCTGCTGAGCGGCTTGTTTATAATGATCGTTTTCCTTTTGGGCTGCCTAAGTGCAACACGGTACTATGGCCTTGAACTATTTTCAGGCGTGATATCAAATACAGGCATACAATCAACTGCCGCAATTGCGTTTTTGTATGGATTATGGAAGATGGATGCTGCTTTCTATAATCGCGTTAAGACTTTTAAAGGCCTTGAAGAGGCAATTAACAGTACCGAAACAACAGAACTCCTGAATGATCGTCCTTTAGACAACGATGTTATTAAAAATATAGTAGATGAGCTTGTTGAATCAAAACTAAAAGAAGAAAGCAAATGAGTAGGTTTCTTAAATTGGTAATGGCTGCCATTGCAGCGTTTACCCTTCCATTCGTTTTTGCTTTCCAGCAAAGCAAAGTTGATCAGAAAGATGCTTTAATTGATTCTTTAAAAAATGAGAGTATTCGACTTGCCCTTAAAAAGGATCCAAGCAACTTAGTTGAAGAAAATGCCGTGTTAAAAGAGGTAAACAGGTTCCTATTTCAGCAAAAATTAGTGCCTGGTAATAGCATCAATATCCCGGATAGGATATCTTTTACACAAGAAAGCATCAAAAGCCCTGCAAGAGCCATAGAACAAAAAGACTTAACGGCCACTCTTTTAGATAGTATAAGGCAATTAAAAAATGAGTTGCAAAAACAGAGTGATAGGAATAGATTATCGCAAAAGCAATTAAGTAAATTAGACTCCACTCTAGTTGTGTTCAGCAAAGAATCATCAGATGTTGCGATAAAACTGATCGAGTTGTGCGCTATCGTAAAATACAACAACAATAGAAATGAACGCACATGGTCAAGAAAAGAAATAGATCGCTTGCAAAATTATCTAAACAACCTCTGCGGAGTTACCGAAAATTGGCGCACTTCAAATCAACAACCTAGACGTAGTTTCTTTAGATTTGAAGAATAATATGAACGATCAAAGCCAATTTATTTCTTTTTGCCTTTTTTTACTTGCGGTCCTCCTCACCTCATGCATCTCCCCAGGCCGCCTTTCCAAGCTGCCCAAGGACATCCACGTTGTAGAGAAGAGAGAAGCCATTAATGAATACAAAACCGGCCCCAACACCCTAACCATCCAATACCTCGGGGCGGGCGGTTTGTATCTGCTGAATAAGAATGAAGGCATACTCATCGATCCCTTTTTCTCCAACCAAAAAGTGGGCAAGCTCGGATGGTCCGTGTTGTTTGGAAAAGAAAATATACGCGCCAACGAAAAGATGGTGACGTACGGATTGAAATCCATTGAAGCACAAACCGGCCCACTTGCCCCGCAGGTAAAAGCCATCTTCTCGGCACACGGCCATTACGATCACCTCCTCGATGTGCCGGCCGTGTTCGCCACACTCAACAAGCCCATGGTCTACCTCAACCAAACCGGCTACAACATCTGCTACAATACTATCGACAAAAATAAAATGGACGTGCTGGAAGCACACATGACCACCGCAGACAAAACACGCCCACCCATCACATGGGCGACCGACAGCAGCAGCGTACACGTGTACCCCATCCTGGCCGACCACAACCCACACCTCAAAAACATCAAGGCCTTTGATGGCGACATCACCACACCCAACCAAACATTTAAAAACCCTTACGACAAAACCACCGCCAACACATGGCTCGAAGGCAGCACCTTTGCGTTTGTCATCGACTACGTTACCAACAATAAAATCACCCTGCGCCTCTACATACAATCTAGTTCGTGTAATCCTTGTCCCTCCGTAGCTGCCTCAGCGAAGGAGGACTGTCTTGCACAATTAAAATCACTACCCCCACACCCCATAGACATTGCCTTCCTGGGCATAGCCTCCTATGCAGCTTCGCCACAGTACCCGGCCGAGTTACTCACCGCACTTAACCCCACGGCCGTGGTGTGGCTACACTGGGAAGATTTTTTTAGAAGCTATACACGCCCACCCAAAACGGTGCGCGCCACCAACGTGCCTGCATTTTTTAAACTCGATGCTGTAAACAAAGTAAAAGACAAAGCCTACCTTCCGTGGCCAAAGGCAGTGCTAGAGGTAAAGTATTAGAAACTACACTCTGTTGTTAACTCAACCCCGCTAATTTTAAAAAGTTGGTATCTTTGTTTCAATGTTCTACCGAAGAAAGATAATACTAGCGCTCCTACAAGCTTTTGACAATCAGCTTGAAAAAATCGCATTGCAAAAACTACTTTTTCTTTTCACAAATCGTCAGCAAAAGCCAGAGTATGAATTTGTTCCTTATTTGTATGGCTGTTATTCTTTCTCTGCAATAGCAGACTTAGGCGCCATGGTTAGAAATGGTAATATAGCTGAGGGCAAGAATCATTACGAATCAAAAGAAAAAATAATTTATGCGTCTTCCCTTACACTTCAAGACAAAGAAATTCTAAAAGAAGTCAAACACACATATAGTAAACTCAGTGCAAACGCTTTAATGAAGCACACGTACCTTAATTATAAGTACTACGCCATCAATAGCCTTAAAGCTCGGAGTATTCTAAATGTTGAAGAGTATAGTGAAGTGGTGGCGAGCCGCCCAGTAAATGAGACAACCACCCTTTTTACAATTGGGTATGAGGGAATTTCACTGGAAGCGTATTTTAATAAACTGATTAAAAACGATGTCAAGGTTCTAGTGGACGTGCGCAGGAATCCATTAAGTATGAAGTTTGGTTTCTCTAAAACGCTCTTAAAAAAATTCTGCGAGAATTTGAGCATTAACTACCTACATATTCCTGAAGTAGGTATTCGGTCTGAACAACGACAGCAGTTAAATTCTCAGGCTGACTACGATAAGCTCTTCAATATTTACAAAAAAAGAAATTTAACAGAAACCGTCACTCAACAGCAGCAAATATTGGAACTCCTCGAAGAAAAAGGGCGCATAGCCCTTACTTGTTTTGAGGCCAACATTTGTCAATGCCATAGAAAGCATTTGGCCGAAGCCATTACTGGACTAGCCGGATGGAAGTATGAACTTAAACATATTTGATGGCGCTTACTCGAGTCCTGATTACCGTTAAAACCTATCCGGCCATTTCAACTAAATATGATGAATTGGTTTGCACCGCAGGTTTTCGTGAGGATGGAAGCATGATCCGAATTTATCCAGTACAATTCTTTAAAAAATCATTCAGCGAGCAATACTCCAAGTATCAATGGATAGAAATGGATTTGGTGAAGAACTCATCTGATTTCAGGCCTGAAAGTTTTCGCCCTTACAGTCACGACACCGAAATAAAAATCGTGGGTGAAATTAAACCAGACGGAGATGCTTGGCATGAAAGACGAAAGATCGTACTCAAGAAAGTCTACACTAACCTTACTAAATTAATTACTGAAGCAAAAGACAAAGAAATTTGTACTTCTTTGGCGGTTTTTAAACCCTCCAAAATCGTTGACTTTGTAATTGAAGAAGAGAAAGAGAAAGAGTGGGATCAGAAAAAAATTGAGCATCTTAAGCAGATGAATATTTTTGAGTCGGCCACCACAGCTAAGCAGGAAGTCGTAAAAAAACTTCCCTACAAATTCTCATACACATTTCTGGACGATGTAGGACGAGAAGCAACTTTGATGAACGAGGATTGGGAGATTGGTGAATTATATTGGAATTGTTTGCGAAGACACGAGGGCAACGAGTCAAGGGCCTGTGCAGACGTAAGAAAAAAATATCTGGACGACTTTGCTTTAACGAAAGATCTACATTTCTATCTGGGGACCGGTCAAAGATTTCATTTTGTTGGACCAAACCCGTTTATGATTATTGGCACATTCCATCCAAAGCCTATTAGTCAAATAAACTTGTTTGGATAGTGTCCCAAACATAGAGAAAACAGTAAACTAAAAATGATGAGTTGCAAAAGTTGCTTAAGCGACCAACTTTAACGAAATGAAAACACGAACCAGGGCTCGAAGCTAGTCAAATGACAACAATTTGTTGTGACAGATCTATTTGCTTTATACCAGACTGTGTTTACCTTAGACTAAATCTTCTCCAATCATTTTATAGCCCATTTATGAAGCACCCTGTATTTAGTCTGTCTATTTCTTTGTTCCTTTTTTTCTCTTCTGCGGGTTTTTCGCAATCGACAAAGAGCTATGCTTTTATCAATGCAAGTCTTTTCAACGGCAAAGAAAATAAAATTTATAGCGGTTCAGTCATTTTTACCAAAGGAGGAAAAATTGAACGGATTGGGAAGAGTGGAGAACCAACAGGCGGCTATGAAGTGATTGATTGCGAAGGTTATTTTCTCATGCCCGGTTTAATTGATGCCCACTCTCACTTAGATAATCTGGCTGCCGCTAAACGGGCTCTAGAAACTGGCGTAACCACCGTACGAACTGCGGGCGTCTCGGCCTTTCAAGATGTTGCACTGATGGAACTAAGCCGAACGGGAAAAATTGCGGGCCCTGATGTAGTGCCCGCGGGAGTGTATGTGTCGCCCCAGCTTGAAGAAACGATTTTAGCAGATACACGGCTTGGCGTTCTTCTCAATGGAGTTCGTACAGATGACGAGCTGAAGTTGCTTGTAAATGTAAATATTGATAGAGGCGCGAAGGTGATAAAAACACGAGGTACAGAGCGAGCTGGCCGTGCTGACACAGATCCACGCGAGCAAGTGTATACAGCGCAACAGATTAGTGTGATCGTACAAGAGGCTAGAAAACGAAATGTGCCCGTGATGATTCATGCCCATGGCGATGAGGGTGCGCGCGCAGCGGTGTTGGCAGGAGCTAAAAGTATTGAGCATGGCACTTTCCTCTCTGATGAAACCTTAAGGCTTATGAAAGAACGTGGTACTTTTTTAGTGCCTACTTTTATCACGCTGGAAGATCTTACTCAACCCGGTGGCGACTATACAGGCCCGGTATTAGAATTGCGAGGGAAATTTATGATGCCTCAAGCTGAAAAAGTTTTTAAAAAAGCGTTGGCGTTGGGAGTCAAAATTGCTACGGGGGCCGATAACAGCTACACGGCCACTACTACCAGTCGCATTTCGTTAGAGTGTGCCCATTTTGTGCGGATGGGAATGTCTCCCTTTGAAGCTATTCAAGCCGCAACGATGACCAGTGCCGAGCTGCTTGGCATAGAGAAAAACACGGGGAAAATTGAAAAAGACTTTGAGGCAGATATGATTTTGGTTCCCGGAAATCCATTGGAAGAAATTCGCTTTCTTCAAGATGCACTAATGGTGGTCAGCAACGGAAACATAGCGCTGAAAAGAATTCCCTTTGGAAAAAAATAACTAAACATTGCCTTGGTTCGTGTCCTTCGGTTTTTGTTGGTCTCCGCGCAACAATCAGTTAGCCCGCGTTTGCAAGGTGTGTTCATTCAATAGTAGTGCGGCACTTGTTATAAACGAGCGCCAGCCGTGTTACTCACCCATGGTTTTTTTTCTAAATTTGTCAGCGCTAATCGCAAAGTTGTATGGATAAAATTCATTTCGAAAATCAATACGCTAAGGTGTATCTGAATCAAAGCCTGAATACCGTGTTTTTGGAATACAAGGCGAAAGTGCCCTCGCACAAAGACTTTATTGAAGTTAACACAAAAGTAATCTCGTGCTTTGAAGCTGCCAACACGCAGAAGATGGTTGCCGATATCCGAAAGATGGGGATTCTTGCGCTGGAATCGCAGCAGTGGGTGGCCGAGGTGCTTCTCCCATCACTTATTAAACATCTAAAGGGGAAACCCCTCATACATGCTCAGTTGTTGGACCAAAAAGATATTTTGGTAAAAGTTTCGGCCAACGGAGTGAAGCAAAGATCAACCAAAGCAATTGAGAACTTTGAACTCCATCAGTTTAGTGATAGGGACGAACTGGAGAAATTTTTGAAATCGCAACCTTAGGGCTCCCCTGCCTTGGTTCGTTTCCCCACTAACCAACACTTTGAACTCGTGTCTCCAGCCCCTCTGGCGCAAGCGTCTCGCTTGTGCCATCAAAATAAAAATTAATTTTTTCAACTGACACCATACTCCTTACAATTCACTATTAACCAGCCGCTCTGGAACAAATACAAGCTGCATCTCCGCCATTGCCTTCAACGCCTGTATCCGGTGCTGATGAAGAACCCCCAACACTTGAAACATCCGGCCAGTCAGTTTTTCGAAACCTTCAGGGCTGAACGTGCTCGTTCTCATATAATTCAGCTGGTCGCTATGAAATCTTTGAAATTCTTCCTGATCGGCCATAGTTTCTAACATCGAGGGGGGCACATCTTTTAAAAAACCTTTGAAGTGCTTCTCAAGGTCGCCCGCGCCTGAGTTGAATCCGTTGATCTCTGCTTCTGTCCATTTTTCTTTTGTATTCATGCGATGATGATAGCCTTGAAGGCGCTCAATCAATTCTCCAAATGCCCGGATTAGCTTTTGTTGTTGAAAGATTTTATCATAAGCGGCTTGTAATTCTTGATGTCGATTTTGTCTTTTTCCCTCTTGAAAGAAATACAGAAATGCTTCGTGATCCAGTTTCAGGCAAGTTTGATTATCTCGTTCTACTTCCTCCTCAAGCATCTTTGTCACCAAAGGTATTTGCGTAGCCTTGTACTTTTGGTTGTCAAACTCAAATACATCGTTGCGATTCATGGATTGTTGCATGAGTTTTAGTTGATCCATGTCGTTTTGATTGGTAGCATGTCGTTGAAAAAATTCTGTGGTACTTATGTGAAATAATTCATCAAATGCTTTATCTGTTTTTTCTGCACTTGTTGCGTATACATCAAACTCCTTCATCAATCGGTTGTCATAAAACCCTTTGTAAACTTTGGGTAAAGCGTCTTTTTGTTCTTCAGCATTTACTAAATCGATGAATTCATTTGTTGACACCTTTGTAAAATCAGCATGTTGCGGCAAGCCTACACTATACAACTGGGTCGTCATCTGTTGCATGCATGCTTCCGCGTTGTTGAATAGAATCCAAGCGGATGTGTTGTCCACTACTACCGGTGCATGTATGGTGTTAATACTTTTTTCCCTTTCTTCTCGTGACGGATGTGATGCCCACTGATCTTTGATGTTAAGCTTTGACTTTACGATGTGTTTTTCAAGATCAGCATCGGTAATCACAGGCGCATTATTCACCACTTTCAATTGGTGTTGCTCAGCCATGCGCAAGGTTATCGTCTGGTGTAACGCATAAAGATTGTCGGTTTTCTTCTTTTGGTCAGCCAGTTCATTGAGTTTTGATATCGTATAGTTGTAGGACGCATCGGTAAATTCAATCTTACGAAGCGTTTGGATCATCGGCTCGTTACCTGCCACGCTACAAGCCACCAGGTCTGCATGGTATTCCATCTCGCGAGAAAGTGCCATGTAGCGAATGTTCAGCTGTTTATACGCGAAAATGAGTAATGCACGTACTTTGTCCACAATCCAAAATGTAATACCGGCAAAAAAACCAAACACGCCTCCCGAATTTGCCCACCCTTCCAAGGTGGAGTCCCACCTGTCGCGGTGATTCACCAAATTGAATATTACTTTGTTCACTGTATACACGTAGCTTCCCAGTTTCATGCTCCGCTGCGAAAAGTGGCCGAACTCATGGGCTAGAGTGGCCTTAAATTCGCTCACAGTTAAAGAGTTTACCAAGCCGAGGCCAATGCGAAGATTTTTGCGGATGGGTAAGAACATGCTCCAAAAACTGGAATTGTAAAGCACTGCTGCGTTCACATCGGGCATCAGATAGATTCGTTTGGGAAAGTCTGTTTTGACCTCTAAGGTAAGCTGTCGGATAAACGCAAAGAGTTCAGGATGGTCTCGTTCATAAATTTCAACTTGTAGTGGGTCGTTCTCAGTGGTTTTCGCAAGGATGAACTTGATCAGGAAGAGAAATACCATAATGCCGAGTGCTACAATACCCAAACCAACAGCTAGGGTAATCAACATAGGTCGTAAAATGATGAGGCCTATGCCCAAAAATCCGCAGGCCGCAGCTAGACCAATGCTAGAAATGATGAGTAACATATACAGGAAGGCAAACGCAACAATGCCGGTAATCATAGAATGCACTTGCTTTTTAAATTTCTCAGAAGGCTCTAAAAACGAAAAGTCTTTTGTGTCAGGACTTGAAGGGTAGGATAAGGCCATGGGTGTTTTTTATTGAGTAAATTTATTACCTAGTCGCCAAATGTTGAAATGGTCATTGCAAATTTCTCGACCTTCTTTTAGTTTTTTAAAACAACGAGGCTGATGAAAGTTAGCAACAGACCATCTCTTTTTTTAACTTTTACTTTTGTAGATCTCCAACCAACAATCAGAAGCTAATATTGGTCAAAATGAGTTGTTATAGTTTTTACGGGTCGCCTGACCCCTAGTTGATGTTGGTCAAAATTAGTTGTTGCGGGTCGCCTCACCCGCAACGTGTAGAAAACAGTAAACCCCGCCTTGGTTCGTGTCCCCACGAATCAACATTTTAGCCCCCCGCATTGGTTCGTGTCCTCACGAACCAATATTTTAAACCCCAAAATTAATATCCTAAGTTAAAGCCTAAAGGATCGCGGAATGATTTCGAAACGGAAATCTTACATAGAGCCACGCCTAAGTTGACGTTGGTGAAAATTTGTTGTTGCAATAAAGAAATTTTCACGAAATTGATGAACGATGACAAGATGATGAGAATAGCATCGAAGCATGTGGGGAAATATGTGGGAGAGGTTGAGAGTGGATGGATAATGCAGAATTGAAGTGATCCCAATGGAAATTGATGAACTGTGGGTTTTTAGAATTATTTCCATTCAAAATCTGGAAAAGGATTTGATGAATGGACTGTATTCGAAAAATTCTGCTCCGGAAGACCCAGGTCGAGTGATCATTGGCAATAAAGAAATAATTGGAGAACGAGATACGAGGATAGTTAAATGCTATCCTGAAACAGTAGTTAACGATTATGTGCCATTCTACTTTTCGGTGAGAACGCCCATGTTATTCAATATTATTACAGGCCAAGGAGTTCCCAAAATAAATCAAAATGATATTGTATATCTTTGTTGCAAGATGACTGATCTTACGTCTTTGCAAAAGCCATGGTGTTTCACAGACGGCAATGCAGCAAAAAGAATCACTAAGTTTTACAATGACCTTGCGAACTTGGATAAAATTGACTGGCCATCTATTCAATCCGAAGATTTCAGACATATCAACGCAGACGGAGACGAGGATCGTGTTCGTAAAAAGCACGCTGAGTTTCTTGTTAAAGATAAAGTTCCTCACTCTAAGATTACGGGTATTGTTGTGGTTAATGCCAATGTGAAAGCCAAAGTGGAGGGAATTGTTTCTCAGTGTAATCTTAAAATTGAAGTTAAGGTTAAACCTAAATTTTATTTCTAATGAAATTTATAACAGGTAATTTGTTATCTGCCCAGGCACAGGCCTTGGTGAATACTGTCAACACCGTGGGCGTAATGGGCAAAGGCATCGCCTTACAATTCAAAGAAAAATACCCTGTTAACTTTAAATTGTATGAAAAGGCTAGCAAAAGAGGTGAGATGCAAATCGGTAAAATGCTAGTGGTGAAAGAGCAAACATTAGATGGTGAAAAACTGATAATTAATTTTCCTACCAAAACAGAGTGGTATAAGAAATCTCAATATTCTTACATAGAAGAAGGCTTAAAGAACCTTGTCAATGTTATTGGAGAATATCAAATAAAAAGTATTGCTATTCCCCCATTAGGCTGCGGAAATGGAGGATTAAAATGGGATTCAGTGAAGCATCTTATGGAGAAATATTTGAGCGGCTTGAATGATGTAGACGTTTTAGTATTTGAGCCCAATGAGGATGTTAAGGCGTTGTTGCAAAAGGAGCAAACTTCCAAGGAGGTGAAATTGACCCCTACCAAAGCGATGATTCTTTTGGCCTTGTTTAAATATGAAAAATTTGGAGAGCCCGCATCTGTTTTTGCGGCAAATAAACTAGCCTATTTTTTGCAAGAAAGTGGTGAAAAATTGAAATTGAAATTTGAACAGTATACATACGGCCCTTATGCGCAAGCAATAGACAAATTGCTGTATGCTATGAATGGGAAGTACCTAAAAGGGTTGGAGCAAATGACGGCTTCCCCTTTTGAGCCTCTTCAATTGAATTATGAAAAGTTTAGGGAAGTACTTCAATACGCCAAAGATGAATTCACCGATGAGCAATGGACAAGATTAAAAGATTTGTTTAAGGCTATTGATGGATTTGAATCTACTCTTTCACTTGAAATACTTTCTTCAACTCATTTCATTTTAAAGAATAACCCAGAAATTAACATGGAAGGGTTGGTAAGTAAAGTGCAGTGGAATTCTAGAAAAAAGGGATTGATTACGAGTGATTATGTTGATATTGCTTATAACCACCTCAAAGAATATGGCACTCAATTAGCGATCTCTTAGTTTATCCCAAGTAGTTGATTTCTCCCGCCTTGGTTCGTGTCCCCACGAACCAACATTTTTAACCAAACTAACATGCTAAATTAAAACCTAAAGTAACGCGGCATGATTTCTTTGTTCCTCGCAGTCTCCCGTTTCGGGGACGCTGCGCTTGATACTATTTCATCTTCACTTACCGGCCTCTGCTTTTTTTTACTTCGATCCTGTGCTTCCCTTTTGTTCCTCGCAGAGATTCTGTGATGAATTCCAAAGAACTTCCTTTGTTTTTTTGATGTCGAAATGATGGACAACCCCCGTGGTTCACCGCCATGCGATTGAATTTGGTGCGTTTTGGGTTGCCCACATTCCAACATCAGTTATTATTA
>JAJTGQ010000080.1 GCA_021299455.1 Flammeovirgaceae bacterium
ATGGCGGTAAGCATAGTGTAAGCAAGTTAATTTTTTCTTGCTAACTTAGGAGTGCTCGGTTGGACAAATTTCTCTGGATTATTACCCCGTATTTTTCAACCCACCCGAAATCGCGTTGGTCATCATTAATAATTTATCGAGAAGTTTGGCGGCTTGCTCAGTATGGGTTTGCCTCTTGACTCGCCATTGCTTTAGCGTACCAATTTGCAAGCGGTGGAGGGGAGTTAATACGGGTTCACGCCTATTGGCATTGTCGTATACACTGAATCGCCTTACTACTGTTGGCTCGTTGAACAAAGCAGCAATTTGTTCGTGACTGTCTTTCAGCTCTCGCTCAATCTGATCAAAAATCAATTTGCATTCCGGTTCATCGACCACCAAACCTGCATAAGCTTTCATGATTTCTTCATTTGCATTGAGCAGGTTTGTTTCAATGTGGATAAGCGTATAGCGAAGAAACGGCCAGCGATTTGCAGCCTCCTTTATTTCCGCATAGTGAACCGGATCGTTTTCTTTCATTTTTCGTAAAGCAAACCCTGCTCCATACCAGGCGGTAAGGTTATACCTTGACTGATTCCAACTAAACACCCAGGGAATGGCTCGTAGGTCCGCCAAACTACGCTGTCCGGTTCTTCGGGCCGGGCGTGATCCAATTTTACTTTGCTCAAGCACATCTATAGGCGTGGCCTGACTGTAAAAACTCATGAACTGCGGATGATGAATCAGCTGCTGAAAATGATCAAAGGATAGCTGAGCCAGTTTATCCATAGCTGCATGCGGATAAGCTGCTGGCGGAACCGGATACATCCACGAGCTGGCTTGTAGTGCAGTGCCCGAGAGAAGCATCTCTAAGTTGTAGGCAGCATTTAACGGGTTGGCAAATTGCTGGGCAATTGTTTCTCCCTGAACAGTAAGTTTTATTTCTCCGTGCACCGTGCCGGATGGCATACTCTCCAGAAAGCGATGGTACTTTCCTCCGCCTCGGCTAATAGTACCGCCAATGCCGTGGAAAAAACGAAGTGTCGTTTGATGTTTTGTAGCAATTTCGGTGAGGGATGTTTCAGCCAGATGCAGGTTCCATCGGCTGGCCAATATCCCTCCATCTTTATTACTATCGCTATATCCCAACATCACTTCCTGAATGGCACCCGCCTTTCCTGCGGAATTCTTCTTGACCGGATGCTCCAGAAAGTTGTTTAAAATAGTTGGTGCGTTTTTCAAATCGTTGATGGTCTCAAAAAGGGGAACCACTTGAAATAAATGGTACGACAGCCCTGCTTCACGCAAGAAAATATAGGGCACAAGCAAATCACTAAGGCTTCGTGTCATACTGACGATAAGAGAACTAATTCCCTCTTGACCATACAATTCAACATGCGCTCTTACCGCGCGGTAACAACCGATCACCTGCTCCGCTTCCGCACCTACAGTCGTTCCCGGAGCTAAAAATGGACGATTTGTTTGTAGCTCTTGGGAAAGAAAAGCAACTCTCTTCTCTTCCGGCCATTCAGTAAATGATGCATCAGGTATGCCCGCTGCAGTGAGTAACTGTTGCAGGGCCTTGTCATGAAAAGCACTGTTTTGACGGATGTCTAATTTGGCTAAATGAAATCCAAAGCATTGCACCATTCTTTCAATCGGAAAAATCAAGTCATTCACCAACCTGCGACTTCCAATTTCTAAAAGACTTTTGCGGAGTGTTTCTAAATCGTTTGCAAGTTGCGCAGGTGTTTGATAGCTGTTTGCTGAGTGATTTCCTTTTCTGCTGTTTTGTAATTTCACCAATAGGAGATTCACAAATTGCCTCCACGGTTCGCGGGGATTTCGATTAATCGCCTCTGCCCCAGCCGTGCCAGTTTCATGCTGCAATTCGCCAATCGCTTGTATAAAAAACGGTGGGGGGTGATTATTGATTTCTGAAAAACTGATATCAGCAGCTAGCTCCTGCATTTTTGAAGTAAGTAAGTCCAGTGCAGTTTCACGATGAGTTTTTAATGTATCAGCCGTCAGTTCGGCTGTGACATACGGATGCCCATCTCGATCTCCACCTACCCAACTGCCAAAAATGATTCGCGGAAAATCGGTTGGATGAAACAATCGATCTGCGTTGAATCCCAAAGCTTGCCATGCTTTCTGAAGTCGTTGATCAGATTGACGTAACGCTTGCGGAAAAACATTCTTAAAATAGTGGACAACATTATTTCGCTCCGATGCAACCTGTGGTTTTTCGAGATACACTTCTCCGGTACGCCACCAACGCTCGAGCAGAGCTTTGATCGTTTCTTCAATATCCGCTTGCTCCCAGTTTGATAAATTGCCCTGCTCTTTCCTGGCCAGTTGCACATAAACCTTCCGATGTAGATTTAGTATTGAAATGCGCTTTGCTTCTGTGGGGTGCGCGGTAAGCACGGGCATTACCATCACCTGTGGAAGAAGCCGGGCAATCTGTTCTTCGGTCATACCACTGTCCTTCAGGCGGAGAAATGTTTCCGTCCACGAACCACGAATAGCCACAGGCCCTTTCTCATCTTCTAGTTTTCGTCTAAACCGCACAGCTGCATTTTCTTCCACCAGGTTCATGAGTTGAAAAAGGA
>JAJTGQ010000052.1 GCA_021299455.1 Flammeovirgaceae bacterium
TACACAAATTGAATAAACAAAAGCATAATTGGGTGAGGGCAATTTTTGCTTATCAATTTCATTTGCGCATCGGTATAGGCCGTGTGCTTACTGGCTACCGTGGGCAACTTCTTTATTTTTTCGCACGGGTTTTTTTTCAAAAGTCCGTCAGCTTCGCCCATCAAAAAATTGATCGTTACGCTAAAGTCGCTCAGGTAATTGTTATACGTTTTGTTTCCTACGTGGCAATCGGTTTGCATCCATCGCAAAAAGGCTTGTACGTGTTCTTTGCGTAATAGCCTTACGGGAAAATCGGGTTGGCCAGTGCCTTCCATCCACTTCTTAAGATTGGTGTGTAAACGATTGAAATTATGCACGTATTGTTTGCGGTGGTTGTTAGCCGCTTTCTGCTTTGTCACGTAGTCGATGGCTTGCAGCAAGGTATATTTTTTGAGAGTAGATTTTAGCGTGTCGGCCTGAGCTTCCACTACACCCAGGCGCTTGCCTTCCATCAATTCCATATTGATTTGCCGTACCATTTTTTCGCCTAGCTTTTCGCGTAGGTGTGGATTCTCGAGATACTTTTTTCGGTTTAGGTCGCCAAAAAAACGCGACCTACGCACAGCCTGTATAGATTCATCCCAGGCGTGAAAGTCAACAAACCAGCGTGTAGCTCCTTTGATCAACTTGGCACGTTTATGAGGTAAACTTGGCACGGTAAGTTGGCACGGTAAGGTGAGTGTATTGCGTTTGGGCTTTGATTTCGCAGATAATGAAGCGGAGAGGGGGGGATTCGAACCCCCGGTACGGTTTGACCCGTACGACAGTTTAGCAAACTATTGGTTTCAGCCACTCACCCACCTCTCCGTGGAGCTAAAAAAGAACGCAAATATAAGGCAGAATGATCTTATTTCGCGTTATCTTTTGTTTTTTTTGAAAAGCTCAATTGAGTCGATCGCTTTTTGCAATGTAGAGCTTGTCACTTTTGCTTTAACAACGCTCCCGTGAGGGCTGCAAAGCCACCCACAAATCCACCGATTAACGTGGTTAGCACAAATGAGTTAAGCGGTAAAAGCTTGTTTACTTTTTCGGTCAAAATAGAATGCGTGGACTGATCAATATAGTAGGCCATTCCAAGCCAAAGGATGCCGACACCAACGAAACCCGCGACAAAAGAAACGCCTGCTTTGTTACCGACCGCAAACGAAACAGCAAGTGCTGCGATGGCCATTGTCCACCATGGAAAGAAGGTTTGAAATAGAAAACAAGCGGCAATCGTGATTATGATTTGGATGGAGAATTTCATCTGGATGAGGGATTAAGGGTAATAACAGCTAATTCTTTTCCTTTCATTTTATCGGCATCAGAACTAAAATCGAACTTAACGTAGTTTCCTTCCGTCCATAAGCCTAGCAGATTGTTGTAATAAGGGCTGCCAGGATTACCCGACTGCCCACCAGGATAAACTCCCCATGCTTGAACGCCAGTCTTTTCTAGACTAACCACCATCCGCCAACTAGGGCCATTCGATTTTGAATGTGCATTAACAATGCTTCCATTCCCCCCATGTTTGATATGATAGCTAAAAGCTTCCTGTCGCATTAGATGCCCCACATATCCATCTTTGTATTCGGCCCAAGTAGGCTCGCCTTTCTTTTCTTCTTTCCATTTTTCGATAACGGCTACACTTTCGATAAATGATTTCCGGATTACCTCTTTTACGGTTTCCTTTTCCGGTGTTTCGATGATATCAAAGAAACTTAGATCCGGTTTTTCTTTCATTAAGCGAATGGTCATATAGGTAGCGGGTCTCGGCAAAGCCACTTTTGAGGAGCTGATCTCATCCCACACCATTGGAAGAAAAGCCCGCAACCATGCTTCATAGTAAGACGCGCCTTCCGATTCCTTGTTGTTATAGTAGTCCCATTTACTTAATTTTTGATAAGCGATGGCTTCGGCTCCCTTCAGTTGAGTGCTGTCGATATAGCTGAGGAAAGTCGGAAGACTCTCTGATGCTTTTAAATTAAAATTATCCAATTGCAACTTCATCAAATCAATAGGTTCGATTTGGGTTAACTCAGTCAATAGTTTGTTAATTCGTCTGTTGCGATATTCCTCCCAGTTGCTCGCATTGATATAGTAAGGATAGGTTTGATCTACCGGATACTGGTTCGCGGAACTCACAAAACCACGTTCCGGGTTTTTATAGGCGATGTTGTGGTCATTAGGAATAAAAGCACTCCAATCATTCGAGGTTTTAGTGCCATCCAAAACAAACTTGCCTTCATTTTTTCTACGAACTGGGTATTTTCCCTGAATCCGCATGGCAATGTCTCCATCTACGCATGCAAACACAAAGTTCTGTGCTGGCGATCCGTAATGATCAAGGGCTTCCATATAGTCTGGGTGATTCTTCGCTCGGTTAAGTTTGTAAAAGGCAATCACTTCTTCCGATGGATCATGCGCTATCCAGCGGAAAGCGTAATGATTTTTTTCACTTTCACCATGAAAGCTCTCATCAAAAACCACCGGACCATGATGTGTATAAATGACTGTGTCATAAAAGGCCTTTTCACCCTTTAGTTGAATCTTTTCAATTACTTTTCGGGTTGGCTTCCATTGATCATCGCTTAAATATTCGTTTTTATTTTTGTCTTTGAACTCAATCTTAAACCAGTCTACCAAATCGCGTTGAGCATTGGTAACACCCCAGGCGATAGAGTCATTGAAACCGCTAATCACATTCGGGGAACCTGGAAGAGATGCACCCATCGTATTGATGCCAGGAGCAGATAAATGGACAACGTACCAAATGGAAGGAAGATTTAATTCAAGGTGAGGATCATTGCAAAGAATAGGAGAGCCTGTGGCTGTTTTAGAACCACTCACTGCCCAGTTGTTGCTGCCAATTTCATGAGAAACCTTCTCCATTGGTTGAATGGCAATCAATTCGATGGGAACTGCTAACGGCAATGAGTCTAACGTAACGGGCTTGAATTTCCAGTTGCCAGTATTGTCTACAATAGGGTCACTAACACCTTCATGATCAGGATACAAAAGATCATGCGTTTCTTTGCCAAAGAGTTTCAAGGCATTGGTCATTTCTAAATCTTTTTCTCCCATGTTTAGGGTTTTGGCCATGTACTTCAGAAGCAATCCTGATTTGAGACTGGTCCATAATTCGGGTTCATACCCTAGCAATTTATATTCTATAGGTAGCGACTCGTAATCCAGCGATTGGATGTAGGCATTGACGCCTTTGGTATAACTCTCAACCATCGCTTTAGCGATAGGATTGGACTCCATCGACTTGGCGGAATTCTCTGCTGCATAAACCATTCCTAGCCTGCGTTGAGTTCTGTCAAAGTCAAGAGCGGCCTTGCCGACAATTTCACTTAATCTTCCTCCTGCAGCATGGGTTTGAAACTCCATCTGCCACAATCTATTCTTGGCGGTGATGTAGCCTTGCGCTGCAAACAGATCATTATCATTAGTAGCGTAGATATGTGGGATTAAAGCGCTATCATAAACGATGGATACTTTGTCGGCCAAGCCAGCTAAGGAAATAGATTCATTTTCCACTTCACTCGTCTTTGCATTTTTCCAAAACCCATGAAAGGGATCTAAGAACTTGCCAAGAGGAGGGATGGGAGAGCCGAAATTCCAGCTTTTGTTAAGGAAGCCGACAAGAGCAACAGTGATAACAAGTGAGAGGATAGGTTTTAGTAACTTCATAAGTAGTATGCTTGAAACAAACCTAATCCATTTCGGCTTAATTATCCTAATCTTAAAATCAAACTTTCTTTAACTTGCGCTATCAGTTGATGCATGGAAAAAAAGTGGTTTGTATTTTATACCAAGAGCAGACAGGAGAAGAAGGTCAACGAGCTATTGCTTAAAAAGAAATTTGAACCATTTCTTCCTATGCAGCAGGTTATGCGGCAGTGGAGCGATCGCAAGAAGAAAGTGACCGTGCCGCTCTTCAACTCTTATATTTTCGTGTTTGCAGAAGAGCATCTAATTTCAGACGTCTTACAGGTGCCGGGTATTGCCTGGAATATCAGACACAATGACAAGCCGGCCGTCTTACATCAATCAGAATTGGATACCATCCAGCGATTTATCGAAACAGGTTGGCTTATCGAAGCCGGCTCCAACTTTACGCAGATTGCCGTGGGTGATCCGGTGAAGGTATTGGATGGGCCATTAAAGGGCGCGATTGGCCGGCTTACATCGGTGCACAATAAACACCAATTCAGCGTGGTTCTGGAGTCGATCGGGCAGATAATTACCGCTCAAATTGACAAGCAAGCAGTGAGGAAACTTACTGATAAAGAGATGGATAGAGCATCTAGGGTACTTTAGTGCTTTATCGAGTAACAGAATTACTCAAAAAGTGTAGATTTGTGCTGTGCTAGAGTTAGAGTCTTTAATCACTTCGCGTACGCGAATCAAGATGCTGTTGAAGTTTTTTTCCAACAGTCATTCCTCCGCTTACCTCCGTGAAATGGCGGAAGAGTTTGGTGAATCAACCAACTCAATCAGGCATGAATTGAACAAGCTTTCAAGCGCAGGATATTTGATCTCCTCCAGCGAGGGACGTACCATTGCCTATCGGGCTAACACTAAACACCTGCTTTACCAGGAGCTAAGGAAACTAGTGCACAAGTACTTAGGATTCGAAACGATTCTAGATAGCGTAGTTCATAAAGTTGTCCATCGCCTGGGCAAAGTAGACGGTGTATTCATTGTGGGAGACTATGCTGGTGGAAAAGACAGTGGGATCATTGACTTAGTATTGGTAGGGGAGATCGATCAACCCTACTTAGGCATATGTGTTCAGAAAGCGGAGACATTAATCAAAAGAAAGATACGGACATTGGTTCTGTCACCTGCAGAGTATGAATTGAATAAAGGAAATCTTCGTGCCGAAAAAGCCATTTGGTTGTGGGGTGACGAAGCTGCGCTAACGGCTTAGCGCAGAAAGAATTTGATGGTGCCCACTCATTCCAATGGGACTGAGGAGGCGAAGCTTTGAAAAGACTATTACAATTGTGAATGTTATCCTTACCTTTAACTTTTTAATTTGAGGAGTAGATGCGTTTATTAGCAATATTGGTCTTGTCAGTTTTGGTTTTTGGTTCTTGTGTTACCAACAAGAAGTACCAGCTGATGCAAAAAAATGATGTGAATAAGCAGAACATGCCTACTGACTCGGTTTTTCGAAAATATTCAATCGAGCCATTTGATTACAAAATTCAAACAAATGACATTCTCTCGGTGCGATTTGAAAGTTTGACGCCAAAGGAATATGATTTTCTTTCGACTAACACATCCCAGCCAATAGGTAATGGTATAATTGGAGGTTCTTTGCTAATAGGAGATATCGTAGACGAGAATGGAGAAATTCCCTTCCCTGTTGTAGGTAAAGTAAAAGTGGGAGGGAAAACGGTTTTTGAGACCCAAGACTATCTGCAAGAGATCGCTAATAAATACTTAGAATCTCCTATTGTAAAAGTAAGATTATTAAATTATCGAATTACAATTTTAGGTGAAGTAAATAAGGAATCGGTTATCGTACTAAATAATAATAGAGTCACCATGCTTGAAGCCATTGGTCAGGCTGGAGGGTTAACGGATTTGTCGGACAAAACAAGTATCAAACTGATCCGTCAAACAGGGGGCAAGACGGAAGTCGTTTACCTCAATATTTTGGATGAAGACTTTATAAAATCACCGTATTACTATGTTTATCAAAATGATGTGCTTATCGTTCCTGCACTAAAACAGCGTCCTTTTAGAAAATATTTTGGACAGAATTTATCGTTGTTTATTTCCTCTCTATCTCTGCTTCTATTGGTCATCAACTATACTAAATAAATCTAGTGGCTATCAGTCAAAACAATCCTCAAGTCGAGTTAAGCAGCAAAGAGCAGTCATCAAACGCAATTGATTTAAAGAGGATTTTGCATCAGGTATTGCGATATTGGTATTTTGTAATTGGCTCACTATTACTTTTTCTTTCTATCGCTTTTTACAATGTCCGATACGCTCAGCGAATTTACCCTGTTTCCGCGTCTTTGATTATTAGAGAAAAGGAAGAAACAAGTGGAGCAGAGCTCCTTTATAAAAATGCACTGATTGATCAATACAGAAACTACCTGAACGAGCCCTACATTCTTCGCTCTTACCCAATTGTTCAGCGTACTGTTGAAGAACTACATTTTCTTGGCAGTTTCTATAAGGAGGGAAGGGTACTTATAACCGAGTCGTACAATCAGCTGCCCTACCGGGTTGTTGGTGTGAAGATAAAAGACCAATCATCTGTCAGTTATACCTTCAAAGCAATTGATAACGCACGGTATACTTTAGAACCATTAAACGCAGAACGGAATGCTAGCGAATACCGGTATGGGGAAAAAGTATTTTTTGAGGATGCTGAATTTTCAATTGAAAGGAACAGGGATTCCGTGCAGGTCAACCCAGACGAATTGGAATATCTTTTGGTTTTGAGGAGCTCCTCTGCACTCACTGCAGAATATGTTTCAAAACTAAAAGTAGATTGGACGGAAAAAGGAGCTGGTGTGATGAATCTTTCCATGGTAAGTTCTAATCCGCGAAAGGAAATAGACTTCATTAATACATTGATTAAAAACTATCAACTCTACGACTTAGAAAAGAAAAATCTCATGGCCAATAGAACGGTGTCTTTTATAAAAGGTCAACTTGAAAATATTTCAGATTCGTTGAAGCTTTTTGAGGTGCAGCTGGAGCAATTTAAAAAGAGCAACCGAACCACTGGCGATTTAAGCATTGATGCCCAAAGACTGTATGCAAAAGTAGAGGGTCTTGATGTTCAAAAGACCGAATTATTGATAAAGGCAAATTATTACAATTATTTGAATAAGTACCTGGCAGAGAGTAAGGACCTTGATCAAATCATTTTGCCGGCTTCCATGGGAATCACAGATCCGATCATCAATTCTCTAGTTGGTAAAATAGTTGATTTACAGTTAGAGTTGAAGTTATTTAACAGTAGAGAAAAGTCTGTCAATCCGATCATAACAAATAGGCAGAACAGACTAAAGGAACTCAAGAGCGAATTGCTCGCGTCTATCGAGAGCCTGCGATCGACCGATAAAGTAAAAGATGATTTTTTAAAAAAGCAGATTGATGCTGCAGAACGGCAAATAGGGTATTTGCCACTGGCTCAACGGACATACATCTCTATCCAACGTAACTACTCGCTGTTAGAAAATCTGTTTGTCTATTTAATGCAAAAGAAATCCGAAGCTGAAATCTCTAAGGCTGCAAATGTATCTGATTTAATTGTCGTCAATCCGCCCATGCAATCGGGAGGGGCGATATCACCCAAACTGCAGCAAACGTACCTTCTATTCGGTTTTATGGGTTTATTGATACCTTTATTCGTATTTGTGTTGGTAGATTTCTTTAACACACGCATACAATCCAAAGAAGATATCGAGCGTTTCACCACCATTCCATTTATCGGTGGAATCGGGCACAAGAAGAATTCGCTAAACCTGGAGGTGTTAACTTCTCCTAAGTCAGGCATATCAGAATCGTTCCGGGCGCTTCGTTCTAATCTTGCTTACTTCACCGGCAACAGCGAGAAAGCAGTTCTTGTTGTTGCCAGTTCCATTAGTGGAGAAGGTAAAACTTTTTCTTCAATTAATCTTGCCTCGGTGTTTGCGTTGTCGGGCAAAAAAACCCTCATTGTTGGGGCAGACATGCGGAAGCCAAAGTTGTACCAAGATTTCAATTTGAAAAACAATACTGGGCTGAGCACATTTTTAGCTGGTATAGATCAGTTTCAGGATGTGGTACAGGCCACCAACTTTCCACATCTTGATTTGGTCAGTGGTGGGCCAACACCCCCTAACCCTGCTGAATTATTATTGAATAAGCGGTTGGATGAGTTTATCAGGTTGGCTAAGACTCAGTACGACTACGTGATTATTGATACCCCCCCGCTGGCTATCGTCACAGATGCGTTTGCCCTGTGCGGATATGCTGACCACATTATCTTTTTGGTTCGGCAGAACTATACACCTAAGGAATTGCTTAAGACAACACAGGATCATTTTGTTAGTGGTAGGCTTAAAAATATCAGCATTGTATTTAACGATGTTTACAAATCCGGCCTTGGTTATGGCTACGGTTACGGCTATGGTTACGGTTACGGCTACCGAAAAAGAGCAGACGGGTATGGGTATTACTCCGATTCTAATTCGTAAATAGTGAAAGTAGTTATTTTGGCAGGCGGATTAGGAACGCGCTTGAGTGAAGAAACTTCTTTGAGGCCAAAGCCTATGGTCGAAATTGGTGGTATGCCCATCTTGTGGCATATCATGAAAACATACTCTTCTTTTGGATACCATGAGTTTGTTATTTGTTTGGGTTACAAAGGGTACATGATCAAGGAATATTTTACCAATTATTTTTTGCACCAATCAGATGTTACTATTGATTTGGCGACAAATAAATTAGATGTTCATAATTCGCAAGCCGAGCCCTGGAAAATCACCTTAGTGGATACAGGGATTAATACAATGACGGGTGGAAGGATAAAGCGAGTGGCCAATCATATTGGAGATGCTCCTTTCTTGTTAACCTATGGAGATGGGGTTGGAAATATTGCAATTGATCAATTGGTTGAAAACCACAAGAGAGCAGGGAAGTTGTGTACAGTAACAGCAGTGCAGCCTTTTGGAAGATTTGGTGCCCTCGACCTGGATGACAATAATCAAGTCGTCTCCTTTATGGAAAAACCCAAGGGTGATGGCAGTTGGATCAACGGTGGTTTTTTTGTTTGCCAACCTCAGGTATTGAACTATATTGATTCGGATGCCACCATATGGGAACGTGAGCCGCTGGAACGACTCGCACGAGACAAACAGATGGCGTCCTTTAAACATCATGGTTTCTGGAAACCAATGGATACACTGCGCGATAAAATGGAATTAGAAAGCGAGTGGAATTCAGGCCAAGCGTCTTGGAAAAAATGGTAGCTACAAAAAAGTTGTTATCCAGATATAAAAACAAAAAAGTTTTTTTAACGGGTCATACCGGTTTTAAAGGTTCATGGCTGGCTTTCTGGCTACATCAGTTAGGCGCAAATGTCAAAGGTTATTCCTTGCCACCCGAGCGCTATCAAAGACTTTTTGAGGTGATTGAGTCAAACCATGAAATTCAATCTGTGTTTGGCAATATACTGCACTATCAAAGATTGGAAAAAGAGATGACGGACTTTCAACCGGATTTTGTTTTTCACTTGGCTGCGCAGCCTCTCGTACGTTTGTCGTACGAAATACCAGCCAATACCTTCGAAGTAAATGTGGTGGGTACTGCCAATTTATTAAGTGCAGTTCGCCAGTTGACCAATCCGTGTGCGGTTGTTATTATTACCACGGACAAAGTTTATGATAACAAAGAGTGGGAGTATCCATACAGAGAGAACGACCAACTTGGAGGATATGATCCCTACTCAGCAAGCAAGGCCTGTGCAGAGTTGGTTGTAGCAAGCTACCGAAATTCTTTTTTTAGTCCGATTTCATCCGGCATGCCCATTATTAGAGTTGCCAGTGCGCGAGCCGGTAATGTGATAGGTGGGGGCGACTGGGCGCCCGATCGTATAGTACCGGATTGTATTCGCGCCTTAGTTGAAAAAAGACCTATTTCTGTTCGCAATCCATCTTCTATACGTCCTTGGCAGCACGTGTTGGAGCCGCTCAGCGGGTATTTGTTGTTGGGCCTTCGTCTAATGGAGTCGCCATCGGCAGGACAAGCCTGGAATTTTGGACCTCAACCAGAAGATCATTTCCCAGTGATTGATTTGGTGACTAAAAGTATTTCTATTTGGGGCGAGGGGAATTTTGAGACTCCACCTTTGCCTAATCAGCCACACGAAGCCCAGGTTCTAAAATTGGATATTAGTAAAAGTATCGAGCAACTTCAGTGGCACCCGAGGTGGAATGGTAGTGAAGCGATTGAACGTACTATCGGTTGGTATTTTCAATTTTTGAATGGAAAGCCAGCCGCGGAACTGATGCTAAACGATATCAATCACTTTTCGAATTGAAGATTGCTGTGCTTGGCGTTGGCGGATTTTTAGGAAATGCGTTGTTTCGTTTTTTTGATAAACCTGGGAATGAAGTAATGGCGCTTGGTAGAAGAAAGCCCGCAGTCCTTTCTGATGAGCAATTTCGGACGCTGGATACTAATTCTGATACCTTTGAACTGTTGTTCGATTATCATTTGATTATTAATTGCGTTGGGGCGGGTGTCCAATCTAATTACCAAGTGGCGCAAGATGAACTTTATCACGTCAATTTACAGTTCCCCATTCGGTTGATTTCCTATTTGCAAAATACGGGATTCACCGGTCAGTTGGTAACCTTTGGGACTTACTTTGAAATTGGGAATGATCCGATTCGGCAGGTATACTCAGAAGATCAACTGTTGGCGGCAGTCAACAAAGTATCCAATCATTATTGCGCCTCGAAGCGATTGTTGACCCGATTTGTGCAGTCTTGGAAAGTTAACTTTTGCCACTTCCATTTGATTTTGCCTACGATCTATGGTTTTGGCGAGCCGAAACATCGTTTGTTGCCTTACCTTGTTTCATGTGCAAAAAATAATCAAATTCCCCACATGAGTGATGGAACACAAATAAGGCAATACCTTCATGTTCAAAATCTCTGTGAAATTGTTTTAGCGTTGAATAGATTAACGGAAAGGGAATCTCGTTTTTTAAATTTGCCGGCAGAATTTACCTGTAGCGTACGGCAGTTAGCAGAGCGTGTGTATACTTTTTTTGGTCTAACTTTGCCAGCGTCAACTTTTGGACTACAGGCAACCCGTGATAGTTTGATGCCTTACCTTATACTTAGCGATGTACGTTATCAAAGGCTACGATTACCTACTCCAGTCGATTTTCTAGAAAAATCATTATTGCTTTACTGATGTTTAAAAATTTTGACGATCAACTACTAGCACAACTACGCACAGTCGCAACCGCGCGTACAACCAAAACAATTATTCCGGGGCAAGACTATATTCCGGTAACCGGAAAAGTGCTCGATGCCGATGACTTGTTAATGGGTGTCGATGCGGTGTTGGACGGTTGGCTCACCACCGGTCGTTTCGGACCTCAGTTTGAAAAGGAATTTGCAGCTTATTTTGGTGCTAGGTTTTCCGCATTGGTCAATAGCGGTTCATCAGCCAATTTGGTGGCATTTTACGCACTCACATCTCCGAAGCTAGAAGAACGTGCGTTGCGACCGGGTGACGAAGTGATTACAGTGGCTGCAGGTTTTCCAACCACTGTAAACCCGATGATCCAATTTGGATGTGTTCCGGTTTTTGTTGACATCGAAATTCCCACCTACAACATTAAGACTGAGTTATTGGAAGCGGCCCTCAGCCCAAAAACAAAAGCAATTATGCTTGCGCATACATTGGGCAACCCGTTCAATTTGGATGTGGTGACGAGCTTTGCCAGGCAACATAGCTTGTGGTTGATAGAAGACGACTGCGACAGTTTGGGAGCCACTTATCGTGGCAAAAAAACAGGTACGTTTGGCGAACTGGCTACCGTTTCATTTTACCCCGCACATCACATCACCATGGGCGAAGGCGGTGCGGTGCTGATCAACTCATTTGCTTTGAAAAAAATAGTGGAGAGCTTCCGCGATTGGGGGCGCGATTGCTTTTGCGAACCTGGCAAAGACAATACCTGCCTAAAGCGGCATGCCTGGCAATTGGGCGAATTACCCTTTGGCTACGATCATAAATACACGTACTCGCATATTGGGTTTAACTTAAAAGTAACCGATATGCAAGCAGCGATTGGACTAAGTCAGTTAAGTAAGGCAGACCAATTTGTGGCCAGGCGAAGGGAAAATTTCGCGCTGCTCAAGAATATGCTGAAGCCATTTGAAGATCATTTCATATTGCCGGAAGCCACCCCGAATAGCGACCCCAGTTGGTTCGGTTTTTTGATTACCATACGTGACGGAAGCCCGATTGATCGCAATGAGTTGGTCAAGCACCTGGAGAAAAACAAAATAGGTACACGTTTGCTTTTTGCTGGAAACCTATTGCGTCAGCCAGCTTATTTGTCGATTCCTCATCGAGTAGTAGGAGAGTTGAACAATACAGATATTGTAATGAACCGATCTTTTTGGTTGGGTGTTTGGCCTGGGCTTAACGGCTTACATTACCAGTATATCAGCGAAGTCCTGTCTAGCTATATACGTTGAAAGAGTTTCTTATTCTTGAAGCAGGGGTAGTAGTCCCAGAGAGTGGCTCTATGCAAATTTTGAGGTTTGGTAGTTTAAAATACATTATTTTGTGAAAATATCTATTGTTATTACAAAACGAAATTATCGTGAGTATTATCAAGCCGCAATCGATTCATTCCTTGCTCAGACTGAAAAACCTTTTGAAATACTTCTAAGTGAAAATCATTCAACTGACGGCTCGTTTGATGAGGTGATAGAAAAGTTCAGTTCGAGTTCGAAGGTGAGACTTATTGTTCCGCCAACTCCACTTGATACCCACGCTAAAAGTGTAGCATTTGCTGTAAGTAACGCGTCTGCTGAGGCCGATTACATTTGTATTGCGGCTGCCGATGATTATTGGAAGCCAAATTTCATTAAAGAGATGAACAAGGCGCTTGAGTACTACAAACTTCTGAAGCCTAAGTTGCTATATTGTGATCGATTTTTATTCGATGCTAAAATGGGCGTGTTCGGCTGTTCGGCTTCCTTTAAAAAGCCAATGGTTTCCTCCGGATTAGAAGCTTTTGAACGATATTCTGCCTCTATTGCATATAATATTTCTGGTGCTGTATGGGAGTCTAAGTTCATCAAGTCTACTGTAAAAAACGTAGAGTGGAGTGGCGATGCGGCAGATTGGATCTACTCCATGGAAGCCGCTCGTAAAGGAGTTATTATATACTATCCAAAAATTTTGCTCTATTACCGAATTCATCGCAGCAGTACTTCAAGAACTGATATAAAAGTGGATACCTACGAAAAATCAATGCTCTTGTACCAGAAGCACTTGGAGAAAGATAATAGTGAATATACGTTAAAACATAGAAACCTTGCACCTCACCACAACGACTCCTTTTCACCAGACATCGATACCATCTCTGCTGCCTACCAAAATCGATTTAGAAAAATGCAGCTATTAGTTGGAAGGCTCGGACTTTCTTTCTTTCTGATTAAATTCTTCAATATTTTAACTAGAAAATCCAGTTAGTAAAGATTAAAGGCCCGTTTGAGAGTCAGCTTTTATACAAAAACTTAAAAAGAACTACGGGGATATTTTAGCGATGTTTTTCCGTTTTTACTTTGCTCCTTATTCACAAGCTTTTTTTGAATGATGCTAAAGCGAAGATTTTGAAAAATTTAACCATTGCAATTCCTACTTTCAATCGCAATATTCAATTGCAGTCGAATTTGGCTTGTATTTTAAGGCAAAACATCAGTAACGTTTCTATTTTGGTGATTGATAACTGCTCTGATATACCTGTTGTGGATACGCTAGCGAAGGAGCTAGAAATCTTTGGAGATACACTCAAAGTCGTACGTAACAGAGCGAATGTAGGGTTAGCTGGAAATTTTATCAAGTGTATTGAGCTATGTGAAACCAAGTGGATGTGGCTATTGAGCGATGACGATCTTCCGTTTGAAAATGCTATTGAGATAATTCAAAATTCGTTAATCGAGAGATCTACGTTTACTTATTTTAATTTCTCAACACATGAGTGGACATCTGCTCGGGAACAATCATTTGAGACAAGCGGCATGGATGAGTTGGCTTTTAAGCTGGATTCCTTTCAGAATCTTTTGTTTTATTCAAGCGGTGTTTATAACGTTTCTCTTTTGTCAAAATCACTACGATTTGGCGTGATGTATACCATGACTCTGGCACCGCATTTGGCGCTCCTGTTTAGCTGTTTAGGCACAGAAGGCAAGGTATATTTTTCGGAGTATCAGTTGGTAAAATGGAAGGCTCCGGACATCAAAGATAACTGGTCAATGATACCCTTGAGTTTGGGTTTGTTAAACTTATTGCACTTGCCAATGCAAATTTCTCAGGAATCTTTCAAGATGTTAGCGGCTAAATTAGCTGCGAATTCGCTTGCACCACGTGCTTTGTTTTTGAATCTATTACTTTTTTCAAGTGGTTTCACAAGCCATGCCCAACTGAGGTATGTTTTTCATTTGATATTTGCTTTGCGAAAACCGTTTAGTAGCCTGGCTGAATATTTGGATTATATTTTGTTAAGTCTGGTAGTACGAAATTCATATATATTTAAAGTGGTAGCAAAATACTATTTGGCACGGAGGGTTTTAACGGCTTACCCCGACCGCTTTAATAGGATTTAATGAGAACGAAAAACGCCCTTCTTAACCTACTGATTGCAAATGCCGGAAAGCTTTTGGGAATTGCTACCTATTTTTATGTTACACCTAAAATCCTCCATTTCATTGGTGCCGCTGAGTATGGCACCTATCAGTTGATTCTACAGATAGTGGGTTATTTAAATTTGGTTGAGTTTGGTGTTGGCGTTAGTCTAAGTTTATCGATCTATTCAGCCCTCGCCAAAAAACGGTTCGATTTGGTCAATTCGTATGCCAGTGGTGCTCAAAGATTCTATTCTTTTTTAGGAATTGTATTACTTATTTTAGGTTCAGTCCTTTCATTCTATTTTCAAGATGTTTTTCACCTTGACCAGATTAGAAATGCTAATGTTGTACTTCTACTTTTTGCACTGAACGTCTCGTTCAGCTATTTTTTTGGTGTACCTGCTATCGTATTGCAAGCAACCCAAAAGGGCTATTATATTGGTTGGATTAGTATCTTTCTACAACCTGTTATATCTCTTCTTTCACTTTACGCTGTTTATCTTGGTTTTAGTTTATTAGGCGTTGGGGTAGTAACGGTATTGGTCAATTTTTTCTATTATCAGATTATCAATTTCATTATATCACGAAAACTTCCCTGGCTTTCTGTTTTTACTAAACTTCGAGACTATACATTTCTTAAGGGCTCTGCCCAGTATGTTTTTATTGATAAAATTTTAGTGTTAATCGTTTTCCAAACAGACTATCTGGTTATTTCCTATTTTTTGGACGTTTCATATATCGCTAGTTATTCTATCTATGTGAGCTTGTTTATGCAGATCACCGCAGTATTTTCATTACTGATTAATGTTGCGCAAGCAGGTGCTGGTGAATTGGTAGCTACAGGCGAACGTTCGAAAGTGCTGTCTTTGTGGGGCGAATTACTGTCAATAAGTTTTGTATTGGTAATCCTGGTTGTGCCTGGGGTTATTATTTTCTTCGATCAATTTTATACAATATGGATCGGTACGGAGCCTTTGGACAGGTCTATACTTTACGTTATTTTGGCAAATTTCGTCTACTTAAATACTATAATTCCAACAACCTTAATGGTGAATACCAAAAACCTTTTTAGAAAGAGGGTAGTTGGTTCAGTGGCAGAGTTGACTATCAATTTGATCGTATCACTTTTGCTCGTGAAGAAGTTGGGGGTGTTGGGTGTAGTAATTGGTACTTTGCTAGGTCATTATTTGACGAATTTTTGGTACTTACCCTACCTACTATCATCTTCACTTCACGTTGGGATTTTTACCTATTTTAAGCAGTATGGCTTCAATTTCACAATCTCGTTTGTAGCCATGATTTGTTCAGCGTTTGTGTACTATTCCTCTTTTACTTTGATTAGCAACTGTTTTTTGCTGTTGTTAATTTACTCAGCGTCTTTTTGCGTCTTTCTTATAAACGAACGTAATCGGTCGATTATAAACCGCCTATTAATTTTGAAAACAATAGTTTTTCCGAATCATGGCCTCACGAGTTAATGCGGGCTACTAGTTTTATCTTTTTTGTAGTATGTGGAATAGTTGGATTAATTTTCGAAGACTCAGCCTATCAGTTTTTTCTTTTTCAATTTTGCGTGTTATTCTTCACCCTCTGGGTAGGTCTCTTTCTAACCTTTAGAAGTATCCTTTCCAACGTGGCGCTGATAGTGCTTTCGGTGCATTCATTTGACGTTATCTCGTTGCTTAACTACATGGTCGGAGCCGAGAATGATACTATCTACAATAATGTTTATACGCTGCATCTTTATGACTATGTCAGTTGGGTAGCGATGGTTGGTTTTGTACCGCCATTGGTCGTATTGGCCAGTTCACTTTTCTTAGTAAAACCACGACCGACTGTCTTTCAGTTTTTACAAAGTGTTTATACTCCCACTAAGCCTTTACTTTATTTTACGCTATTTATCTCTTTAATTATCATAGCCCACAATGGTTTTTATTTGTTTGGCCGAATACCCGCAATTGTTTATGTAGTTGCGATTATACATGCTGCATTTAATCTGTTGACTTTTTGGGTTGGCTACTGGAATAAGCGATTGGGTTGGGTTTTTCCCGTGGCTTTGTTTTCTATTTTGGTTGACGGTGTCGTCAGCGTATTATCGGGGGGGCGCTTTGTATTTTTTCTTCACATAGTATTGTATTTTCTGGGCTATGTAGCAAGCCAGCCGATGCAGCGCAGAAAATGGTTAGTGGCATGGGCCATTGTGTTGGCACCGTTTATGTTGACATTGGTAGGGGTGATGGGTGTGGTACGAGACCGAATTGGCAGAGGTGACGAGGCATTGCGTGCTGAAGGCAGAGTAGAGCTTTATCTGGGAGCCTTTAAAGAAGTGGTCAGCGGAGAGAGCGGTATTTCAGATGAACGAATTGATCAGTTGGCCAAAGGGCGGAACATCAATTGGCCTAACCTGAGTGCTATTGCCCTCACGCCTGCCGTTATTCCCTACGTGGGCTTTGCCAATATTTCTAACGAAGTGGATGCCATTTTTACAATTGAAGGGTTGAGTGGAGGCACCGATCTCGAAAATATTACGCAGGCACGTGTTAATCAAATTGAGAAGGGTCTTGGCTCAGGCATGGCCAATCGATACGGATTCATGGTTAACGAAGGAAATAGTGTTGAGTGGGGGCTGTTGGCCGATGCATGGTCTAAAGGCGGTCTGTGGATGTATTTAGCTCTTTTTAGTCTTTTGTTTTTTACTTTTTTGACAATTGAAAAAATGATCTCTAAAAGGAATTTTTTTGAGAGAGTGGTTTACACACTGGTTTTAGTAAGGGTGGTATGGATGGTGTCAAATTCAAACCCTATTTATCAGACCATTCGAATGTTACTCCTTTATTTTTCCATGGCGTTTCTCATCGTCTGGGCGTTTAAGTTATTCAGCCGAAAAATTTAGACGAAATGCGCATCACTGTCTCCTGTGCCGGACGATTTCATGCCTATGATCTGGCGGGTCAATTGGAAAAGCGAAATCTATTGCATCGCCTGATTACCACGTATCCTAAATCAAAGATTAATGAATTTGGAGTGCCCTCGAAGAAAGCAGTCTCTCTGCTCTATTGGGAACTCGCCAATCGAGGCTGGAGTGCGTTTGCAACTAGAGTGGGGTTGAATCGTGTGTCTCTCCAGTTTGCATTGTCCGAATTGTTTGATAGGACTGCTCCATTGTTTATTCCAAAAGATACGGATGTATACATCGGCTGGTCAAGCCACTCAGAAAGAGGATTGCTGCGAGCTAAAAAGTATGGTGCCATCACTATACTAGAGCGTGGCTCAGCACACATTCAAGTGCAAACGGATATACTAAACAGAGAGTATTCAGAGTATGGAACAGGTGTCAACCCGATGTTTACCCATCCCGAAATTATTGAAAAGGAATTGAGAGAATATGAGTTAGCCGACTTCATCAGTGTGCCATCATCGTTTGTAAAGCGCAGTTTTCTGCAAATGGGAGTACCGGCTCATAAACTGATTCAGAACGTATATGGCGTTAACCTCTCTCAATTTAAGCCGCAGGCATTTCCAGCGCGCAATGTATTTCGGGTAATTTTTGTAGGGCAGCTATCGCTCCAAAAGGGAACGCACTATTTACTTCGCGCGTTCAGTGAACTTAAGCTGCCCCATTCTGAATTGCTATTGGTGGGTGGAAAGAATGCGGATATCGATTATTATTTGAAAAAGTACACCGGCTCTTTTCGCTACATTGGCAGCGTTGCTCAAAAAGAGCTACACAAATACTATTGCCAGGCACACGTATTTTGTATCCCATCATTGCAAGAAGGTTTCGCTATGGTGCAAGCCCAAGCCATGGCCTGTGGACTCCCTGTCATTTGCACTACTAACACTGGCGGTGAAGATGTTATTGATAATGGAAGGGAAGGCTTTATTATACCTATCAGGAGTGTCGAAGCGATTAAGGAAAAAATTGAATGGATGTATGACAACAGAGAAGCCTCCAGGGAAATGGGCGAATTGGCGTGTCAAAAAGTTACCAAACGCTTGACGTGGGATGATTACGGAGATCGATATACAAAGCATCTCCATAGAATTTGCGATAATAAATGAAGGACGATAGTGTAGGTAGTAAATTTCAGTTCCTTGATGGACTAAGGGGTATTGCCGCCTTAATGGTTTTAATCGGCCATGCAAAATGGTTACTACATGAGGGTTATAGTGAAGGATTTCTTACCCATCCGCACTTATACAATGCAATAGATAAAGCAGGTTTATTCTTTTTCAGGATATTCCGTTTTGGACATGAAGCAGTTATGTTTTTTTTTTGTTTTGTCAGGCTTTCTAATTCATCATAACTATGCGCGAAAGCTTTCTATTGGCATCCGCGTTAAATCAATTGATTACTCATCTTTTTATTGGCGAAGGATGGTAAGAATATTTCCACCTTTTCTTATATCACTATTAATTACCTATCTACTTGATCAATTTGGGTATTACCTGGGGTTCTCAATTTATACTAACTCCACTCCGTATCCTTCAGTTAACTTAGCCGTCACTCATTTTTTGGATTTAAAAACTCTTGTAGGTAATCTATTTCTAATTTTGGAACCCACCGTTAAAAATTTTGGATCAAATAGCGTTACATGGAGTTTAAAATTTGAATGGTGGTTTTACATGCTCTATCCACTTTTCTTTTTGCTGGTTGTTAGGAGTTCTTGGTTGGCTTATGGTGCTGTGATTTTACTTTGGTTGTTATCATTCGTTCCAGAGATATGGCCACTTAAGATGATGCAACAAATATCTACACTTTTCATCTGTTGGTGGTTTGGTGTCTTTTTAGCTGATGTTCGCGCAGGACGAATTCAAATTTCGTCCAAAGGAATTTTTCTTGGTTTGCTCTCGCTATTCGTAGCTCCCTTTATTCAAAATGCGATTGTTTATGATTTTATGATTTCAGCCTTTTTTGTAGGATTAGTTGCGTTCCTATTTACACTGAGCGAAGAGAATTGGCTAATAAAGGCAATAAACAGATTTAACGGTATCGGTAAATTCTCGTATACCCTTTACATCATTCACTTCCCGATTTTGGTTTTTATGAGTGGTTGGCTGATCCATACTAGTGGGTTTTTGCCGATTCACTCAGGCTTTATATTAATCGGTCTAGCACTTGTTTTGGTCTTGTCTTATGTTGTTTCTCTAATTGTAGAGAAGCCGTTTTTCAGGAAATAAGATTTTCTGTTATCGTTTTCTAATTGTAAAATTATCGCTATGTTTCTACAAAGATGTTTGTTTTGGGCTTATCGATTTTCAGTAAGCCTTAGAATCAATGGAGTAGTAAATACATTTCGAATTTTCATTGGTCTCAATCGTTAGTTGAAACTATGCGCTTTCAGCGCAAGACTTTCAGTTGCTACACAAATGGCTAACTTTACTTTGTGAGTAAAGAACAACGAATTGGCAGCCATACAGTATCTTGGCTTACGGCCCACATA
>JAJTGQ010000013.1 GCA_021299455.1 Flammeovirgaceae bacterium
ACATGAAAATTTACTCTCTTAACACTGTTATTATTATTGAAATCAATACCGAACCCACTTTGGGTAAGGGAGACTACGTCAGAACCATAACAAATTGAACCGAAAACGAAAAAATCAAAACAAAGAAATACACATGAAAAAAGTCTTATTCATCGATCGTGACGGAGTGCTGATCTTTGAGTCGCCCACCGATCCGCAAATCGACAGCCTGGAAAAGTTAGAATTTATACCTGGTGTGTTTACCTGGCTCGGAAAAATTGCTTCCGAAACTGACTATGAATTAGTGATGGTTACCAACCAGGACGGAATGGGAACTTCCATTTTTCCGGAGGAAACATTTTGGCCAGTGCAAAGTAAATTGATTAAAGCGTTGGCAGGCGAAGGGATAGTTTTCAAAAGCATACATATTGATCGATCGATGCCGAATGAAAACAAACCAACCCGTAAGCCGGGTATCGGAATGCTCTCCAGCTACTTTACTACTAACTACGATTTAGCTAATTCATTGGTAATCGGTGATCGAATCACAGACATACAACTCGCAAAAAATCTGGGTTGTAAGGGTATCTTACTAAGGCAACCAGACCTAGGTGAGTTGAACATCCCATCAGAACTTGCTCAAACATGCATTTTGAAAACCAATAGTTGGAGTGAAATCTACAAAACTGTTCTTCCTAAACGTATTGCCTCGGTGCATCGCAAAACGAAAGAGACCGACATCAAAATAACAATCAATCTTGACGGCACAGGCAAATCAACAATCAATACTGGACTAGGATTTTATGATCATATGCTTGAGCAAGTTTCAAAGCATGGATTGATCGATTTGGACATTGAAGTAAAGGGAGATTTACAGATTGACGAGCATCATACCATAGAAGATACCGCTTTGGCCTTGGGTGAAACTTTCTTGAAAGCGTTGGGGGACAAAAGAGGTATTGAGCGCTACGGTTTTTGTTTACCTATGGATGATTGTTTGGCACAAGCAGCCATTGATTTTGGTGGAAGGCCATGGTTAGTATGGGAGGCCGAATTTAAACGCGAGAAAATTGGCGAGATGCCGACAGAAATGTTCCTCCATTTCTTTAAGTCTTTTTCGGACGCGTCTAAATCCAATTTAAACATCAAAGCAGAAGGCACCAATGAACACCATAAAATTGAGGCTATCTTTAAAAGCTTTGCAAAAGCAATAAAAATGTCAGTACGAAAAGATCCTTTCAATAACGAACTACCAAGCACCAAAGGAACGTTATGAAAGTCGCTGTGATCAAATATAACGCGGGTAACATCCGATCTGTGGCTTTCGCACTAGAACGCTTAACCATTGATTTTTCGATTACCGACAATCCGGAAGAGATCAGGTCTGCTGATAAAGTCATTTTCCCGGGGGTGGGCGAAGCGAGTAGTACAATGAAGTACCTCAAAGACATCCAATTGGATAGAGTTATTCGCAGCCTCACCCAACCTGTACTAGGCATTTGCCTCGGCATGCAACTAATGTGCAAACATTCCGATGAAAACAACACGCCCTGTTTAGGAATTTTTGATGAAACCGTTACTCTCTTTCAGCCCGCTCACAACGAAAAAGTTCCGCACATGGGCTGGAATTCACTCGCCCTCACAAAAGGTTGGCTTCCGGCAGATGTTGATGATCAATTTGTTTACTTTGTACACAGTTATTATGTACCAGTCAACCAACACACTTCAGCGATAACCAACTACGTGCAACCCTTTAGTTCAGCGATGCGAAAAAATAACTTTTTTGCCGTGCAATTTCATCCCGAAAAATCGGCCAAAGTCGGAGAAAAAATACTGACAAGTTTCCTTAGCCTTGAATAATCATCTTTCAATACACTAGCCTTTCATGAGAATAATTCCTGCTATCGATATTATAAACGGCAAGTGTGTTCGGCTGGCGCAAGGTGACTACGGCAAAATGAAAGTCTACCGAGAAGACCCAGTTGAAGTGGCGAAAGAATTTGAGGATGCCGATCTGGAATATCTTCACTTGGTAGACTTGGACGGTGCAAAAAAAGGCGAAGTTGTCAATTGGAAAGTTATCCGGGATATACAAGAAGACACTGCTCTTCACGTAGATTTTGGAGGGGGCGTAAAAACAGACGAGGAAGTACAAAATCTTTTGGATCTAGGAATCAGTCAAATTAACATTGGAAGCCTTGCCGTAAAGGAACCTGAGAAGTTTATTGCTTGGCTAAAAAAGTATGGCGCGGAGAATTTTATATTGAGTGCCGATGTGAAGGGCGAGAATGTTTCTATTAACGGCTGGTTAGAATCGACAGACTTTAGACTATTTGATTTAGTCAGCAAATTTGAGGTGCACGGTCTTGAGTATCTTTGTGTAACCGACATCGCTACCGATGGTATGCTTACCGGACCCAATTTTGGGTTGTATAAAAAGCTAAAAAAACAATTTCCAAAAATAAAGGTCATTGCCAGTGGTGGAGTAAGTTCTATTGATGATTTAAAGGAGTTAAAGTACATTAATGTTTATGGTGCCATTGTCGGCAAAGCTATTTACGAGGGCAAAATTAAGCTCGAAGAGCTCAAGGAAATTCAGTAGGATACCCTAGAGATACAGCACTGTGCTAACCAAAAGAATTATACCTTGCTTAGACATCAAAGATGGCCGTACCGTAAAGGGTATTAATTTTATCAATATACGCGATGCAGGAGATCCTGTTGAACTGGGAGCAGCCTATGCAGAACAAGGAGCCGATGAACTAGTCTTTCTTGACATATCAGCGACCAATGAAAAACGAAAAACATTGGCCCACCTAGTTAAAGAAATTGCGGCACATGTAAATATTCCATTTACGGTTGGTGGTGGAATCAGCTCAATCGCGGATGTGGAGCCACTTTTAGAGGCTGGCGCTGATAAAGTAAGTATTAACTCAGCAGCGGTAAAAAATCCAATACTCATTGACCAATTAGCAAAAGCTTTTGGTTCACAGTTTGTGGTTCTAGCTATCGATGCAAGGAAAATGGGCAATCAATGGACTGTTCATACACATGGAGGTTCTCAGCCCACGGAAAAAAAGTTATTCTCCTGGTCTAGAGAAGGGCAAGATCGTGGAGCAGGCGAAATACTTTTCACCAGTATGGATCATGATGGAACGAAATCCGGTTTCGCAATCGATCCTCTTACTAAACTAAATGAGCTTTTAAAAATTCCAGTGATCGCCTCCGGAGGCGCAGGAAGGAAGGAAGATTTTTTAGAGGCATTTGTTGTTGGGAAAGCTGATGCTGCGCTGGCAGCAACTCTTTTTCACTTTGGGGAAATTAAAATACCTGACTTAAAGAACTATTTAAAAAATAACGGGGTGCCCTCACGCATTTGACATTATGATCGATGTAACCAAATTAGATTTCAAGAAGACAAATGGGCTGATTCCATGTATAGTACAGGATGGCACTACTTTAAAAGTGCTAATGCTTGGCTACATGAATGAAGAGGCTTTGCAAAAAACGCTTGCTGAAAAAAAACTTACTTTTTTCAGCCGTACTAAACAACGCCTATGGACGAAGGGCGAAACATCAGGTAATTATCTCTTTTTGAATGAGGCCATCATCGATTGTGACCAAGACACCCTGCTATTGAAAGTAACTCCCAAGGGGCCTTCCTGCCATACGGGTGCAGATACGTGCTTCAATGAAAAGAACGAGACCATAGGAGTGGAATTTTTAGAGGCCATTATCAAGGAACGAAAAAAGAACCCCAAAGAGAATTCATATACAAACCAATTGCTCAATTCAGGGATAAACAAAGTAGCCCAAAAAGTGGGTGAAGAAGTGGTGGAATTGGTGATCGAGGCAAAGGATAACAATAAAGAGCTATTTCTTGGTGAAGCGGCCGACTTGATGTACCACTACCTGGTGCTGTTAACAGCAAAAGACACGTCACTTCAAGAGGTAGTAAAAGTACTTCGTCAGCGTCATGAAAAATGAATTGGGGGATAAACTAAGTCACAAGCAATTGTCCTAACGATTACATTTTTTATCAAGTGGTATCCTGTTATTTGTCATAAACAAAAGGGTCATGATGGAACATGAAAAAATGGTTGATGGCTACCCGTTCATCTCTCATCAGCGAGAGGTTTACCCACCTGCAAAAATGATTGAGTTAAGTCAGCAGTTCTACCGCTGGATGAACGAACGGAGAACCGTCAGAGATTTTTCTGACAAAGTAATTCCTAAGGAAGTCATTGAAAATATTCTTTTAGCTGCATCCACAGCTCCTTCAGGTGCTCATAAGCAGCCCTGGACATTTTGTGTGGTGTCCAATCCTGAAATTAAATCTAAGATCAGAATTGAGGCTGAGAAAGAGGAACAAGAAAGCTATGCAAGCAGAATGAGCGATGAGTGGATCAATGACTTACGCCCACTGCAAACAGATTGGCAAAAGCCATTTCTGGAAATTGCTCCCTACTTAATTATTGTCTTCAAAAAAGCGTACGACATTACGCCCGATGGCAAAAAGAGGAATAACTACTATGTAAATGAATCTGTAGGTATCGCATGCGGATTTTTATTAGCAGCCATTCATAAAGCCGGCTTGGTCGCACTGACACATACGCCTAGTCCAATGAATTTTCTTTCGAAAATTTTGGATAGGCCGGAGAATGAAAGGCCATTTCTATTGATACCTGTTGGTTATCCATCGGAAGGGACGTTTGTACCTAAATTACAAAGAAAACCACTCGAAGCCATTTCTGAGTGGTACACGTAGTAAGTCTTGCTATACAAAAAAAACTAGGCTTTCTTCTTTTTGAAGAATCGCCCTTTCTTTTCGGGTGCATTTTCGGCAAGAGTAACACACTCTTCTAACGTCAACTCGGAAGGCTCTTTTCCCTTCGGTATTTTTACATTTTTCTTTCCTGCCTTGATGTAGGGACCAAAGCGCCCATTGAGAATTTGAATGTCTGGATTTGTGTCAAACAACTTTATCGTTCTGTTGGCATCTGTCACTCTCTTTGCTTCAATCAGCTCAATGGCTCGTTCGGGAGAGATGGTATAGGGGTCCTCTCCTTTTGGAATGGATACAAATTTCTTGTCGTGCAATACATAAGGTCCAAAGCGCCCGATATTGGCTACTACTGGCTTCTCTTCAAAATCACCCAGGCTGAGGGGCATCTTGATCAATTCCAATGCATCTGCTAATGTTACATTCTCGATAAACTGTCCTGGATGTAGGCTGGCAAACTTTGGCTTTTCTCCCCCATCATCATCAGGGTTCTCTCCAACTTGAATGTAAGCGCCAAATTTTCCAAGTTTTACATATACGTTCTTGCCGCTCTTTGGATCTACTCCCAACTCTTTACTTCTATTCTGAACGGATGATCGCTCAACCAATTCCGTTTTAGAAACTGTTTTATGAAAAGGCGTATAAAACTGCTTAATCATCTTTTGCCACTTCAAGTTGCCGTTGGCAATCTCATCAAACTCTTGTTCGATCTGAGCGGTGAATGAGTAATTAGTAATATCCGGAAAGTGTTCGACTAAAAAGTCGTTTACGATCATTGCAATATTTGTGGGGAAAAGCTTATTGCTTTCCGCTCCAGTTATTTCGGATTCTGTTTTAGAAGTAATTTTCCCAGAAGCCAACTGAAGTGTTCTGTATGTCCTTTCAACTCCTTCTCTGGCTTCCTTCACGACATATCCACGTTTTTGAACGGTGGAGATGGTTGGGGCGTAAGTAGAAGGGCGCCCGATTCCAAGTTCATCCAATTGCTTTACTAAACTTGGTTCGGTATAGCGAGCAGGATGACGGGTGAAGGTTTGCGTGGCATTTAACTCTTTCAAATCAAGCGCTTGCCCTACCTTTAGTGGTGGCAACACTTTACTGCTGTCTTCATCTTCTTCCTGATCGTCATCCTTTGACTCCATATATACTTTCAAGAATCCTTCGAACTTTACTACTTCGCCTGACGCGGTAAGTTTTTTGTCGCTTGTAGAAATTTGTATAGAAGCAGTAGTTCGCTCCAATTCGGCATCCGCCATTTGGGATGCGATTGCTCTTTTCCAAATCAATTCATACAATCTTTTCGCGTTCCGATCCATCCCTGGATCTAACAACGCAAAGTCAGTTGGTCGAATGGCTTCGTGAGCTTCTTGAGCATTATCTGATTTGCTCTTGTATTTTCTGAGCTGAATAAACTCTTTGCCATAAGCACTCCTAATCTGCTTGGTCGCACCTTCTACAGCTTCATTAGACAAGTTAACCGAGTCAGTTCTCATATAAGAGATGTTTCCCGATTCATATAATTTCTGAGCTACCAGCATTGTCTGGGCTACTGAAAATCCTAGTTTTCTACCTGCTTCCTGTTGCATAGTAGAAGTGGTGAATGGAGGAGCCGGTGATTTCTTTGCTGGCTTTTTTTGCAAATCTCCAATCGAGAATTTTGCACCCTTACAGGTTTCCAAGAACTCAAGTGCCTTTTTCTCGTCAGTAAACTTTTCAGAAAGCTCCGCTATCAATTGTTTTCCCTTTCCTAAATCAAAAATGGCATTGATGCGAAACGAAGACTTGGACTCAAACTTTTCAATCTCGCGTTCACGCTCAACAACCAAACGTACGGCCACTGATTGAACACGGCCAGCTGATAGGCCGGTCCTTATTTTCTTCCAAAGAATTGGCGATAGCTCGAATCCAACCAAACGATCCAGTACTCTACGAGCTTGTTGAGCATTGACCAGGTTAATATCGATACCGCGTGGTGTTTTGATAGCGTTTAAGATCGCGTTCTTAGTTATTTCTGTAAATACAATACGTCTTGTTTTTTTGTCACTCAGGTCTAATACTTCTTTTAAATGCCACGAAATAGCCTCTCCTTCACGGTCCTCATCAGTGGCTAAGTAAACAACATCTGCCGCTTTTGCTAATCCCTTTAAGTTCTTGATAATGTCTTTTTTATCAATAGACACCTCATATTTGGGTTCAAAATTATTTTTAACATCAATTGCTCCGTTTCCCTTTTGCAAGTCCCGGATATGCCCCATACTTGAAGCCACTTTATAATCTTTGCCTAAAAAGCTTTCTATCTTTTTTATTTTAGAAGGAGACTCAACAATTACCAGATTCTTCGACATTCCTTTTTTCCTTTAAGAGCCCCAAATATCAGTAAAATTTCATAACCACAAGTTTTCGACAACAAGAAGGACCTCTCGACACGTTTCAAAATTCTTAAAAACCCAAGTTTGTTTCACACTCATCCATCTGATTAACATTATCTTGCACAAAACTTAAGAAGTTCAAAATAAAGACGCTCCGGTTTTTTTGAAGGGTCTCACTTTGGCAAACATGACACGCACTATTTACCTCATTCGCCACGCGGAGGCAGCACATAAAGAACCTATGCAGACCGATCTGCAACGGGTGTTAACATCAACGGGGAAACGGGATGCCCAGATGGCAGGTGCTTATCTAAAAAATAAAGGCGTGACGTTTGATTGGTTGCTTTGCAGCCCAGCCATTCGCACGCAGACAACGGCACAATTAATAGCAAGCACGATGTCTATTGTACCCCCTGAAGTAGTCATCAACCCATCCATCTATCATGCCACTGAAAATGATCTGCTGACTATTGTATTAAACGCACCAACCAACAAAAAATGCATCGCGCTAGTCGGTCACAACCCAACCATCAGCGCGTTTGCAAAAATTCTTACTAAATCGAACATCGAAAATTTCTCTCCTTGCACGATTGCAGCCTTTCAATTTGAGATTGAAAAATGGACCGACTTGAGACCTCAAGAAGGGCGCCTTGACTTTATTCATTTTCCGTCCATTTTTTGATTCGCTACATTTTCTTTTACTTTAGGGTTTAATTCTCATATGGAGCTTACTCCTGCTGCCTTCTATCCGCAAAACATCGACCAACAAAGAATTTTGGTAACTGGAAATCAAAGGTCTCGTATTGTGAAGTTTATCACCGGCATTCTGGAAGCAAATCATCGCCCCTACAATCATTTCGCAGATGGCAAGCTCAGTCAGATGGCGGCAGCACCTGTCACCATTATCGAATCAACGGTTTCCAATGAAGCACTCTTTTACAAACATCATGTAGTGCTTGTTTCTCCTGGTGAAACTGAACTCGCCAAATTGGGAGAGCTCTTTGACTCAACATCAAAAAGTGGAATGATTGTTTACCCTGAGAAAGAGACGGCAATAAAAACACTAGCGACCAAAGAAAGAGCAGACGTGCAGACCCTACCTTATAAGACTATTCCTCACGAAGTAAAGGATGGGAAGATATTTTTAGTCAGTAGCACCGATGAGAAATTTCCAATTAAACTAAGTGCAGCCACGGATCTTGTATTACTGGCTGCCACCAAAGAACTAGTTCGAAAAATTGGGGTATCGTCCAGTCAATTTTACAAAGCTGCTTCAACACTCGAATAGCAATTATATGCCTATGCGCGTGAAGGCAACCCATTATTTAACGCCCTCATAGACCAGAAAAAATGAAACTAAATTTAAAAATACCTCTGTGCTTTTTTGATCTGGAGACGACTGGAATAAATGTTTCGCAGGATCGAATCATCGAAATAGCAATGATCAAATTGATGCCCAATGGAGAGACCTTCCGCAAAAGCAATTTAATTAATCCAACGATACCCATTAGTGCCGAATCCACGGCTATTCATGGTATTACCAATCAAGATGTAGCCGACAAACCTACTTTTAAAGAAGTGGCAAAAGAATACATTAAGTTTCTTGAGGGTGCCGACCTGGCCGGGTTTAATATCTTGAAATTTGATATGCCCATGTTGGTGGAAGAATTCTTGAGAGCTGAATTGGACTTCGACTACAGTCGCAAGAAAATTATTGACGCACAACGTATTTTCCATATGATGGAAAAAAGAACGCTTTCTGCAGCTGTCCAATTCTATTGTGGAAAAGTACTTGATAGTGCTCACTCTGCGGAAGCCGACACACAGGCCACGATGGATGTGTTACTGGCACAAGTGGAACGCTATGAAAACAAAGAGGTGACTGATAGCCTGGGAAAGAAAGTGGGCATGATTACGAATAGCGCGGAAACGCTCAGTCAACTTACCGCTGCCGACTTAGTTGACCTGGCGGGGCGTATGATAAAAAATGCGCAAGGTGAAGCGGTGTTTAATTTTGGAAAACACAAAGGCAAACCAGTACTGAAAGTTTTCAAAGATGAGCCTGCCTATTACGATTGGATGATGAATGGAGACTTTGCGCTCGATACAAAACGTTGGCTTACTAAAATTAAGCTCAGCATTCTAACAGGAAAGCTATAAACACCTATACTTCCTTCCACGTATGGTCGGCTAATAATTTCACTGCTGCTACAAAATTTTTATACGGGTTTTTAGCTCCCCATTCTTTAGGGCCGATCATAGAAAGCAAATGGGAGTCGTCTTTATTTTGATACAAATAATATAACTGTCCGATCACCGGGCTAAAGCTCAACTTGGCATCATAGATAATCATGCTCAGTTCTTTGCGCTGGTAGATTTCCTTCGCCTGTATCGCAAGCAACTCTATCTGCTGGCGAATCTGCGTAAGCTGCATGTTGGTTTGCTCTTCCATGGCAGTTAAGGCATGGTGGCGAATAAGCCCCGCTTCATTGGGCTTGATCACAGCGCCCGACACAGACGATGAATAGGGCAAAACACTCATCTGTTTGTGGTAAACCTCGGTGTTCGTCAAAACCAGTCCATCGGCCTGATGATGCTTTTGAGTAATTTTAAGAAGCCCTTTTGGTGTAATCTCGTGCTGCACGACCAACACTAACTTCCCCTCTTTAAAAAAATGGGTTTCAAAATTGATTGAATCAATAATGCTGCATTTCATTGAATCACCAATAGGTGAATCCAAAAATGGTTGCTCCTCGCCATTCGGCTCAATAATATAACTAGACTCAAATGCCTGGTCTTCCATGGAGACCCAATTCATGCTAATCCGCAACTGCTTAGAATTTTCACCCATTTGGATTCGGTAGATTCCAGACCGAGGGCGCATTCCCAGTTCATAAGTACCCTTTTCGGGAAAAAGCTGCCAGGAAGCAATAAAATTATACGCGTCAATCATGAAGAGAAGTACAAAATAGTTTCAAAAGCAAAGCAAAAGCGCTGCCTGGTATGTAAACCCCAAAAACCGGAATTAGTTTGGCTTGTAGTAACCTAATGCCTCAGGCATCCATCCTTGCAAATCCTTGATCCTTGTTTCATCGGATGGGTGAGTCGACATAAATTCAGGTGGCTTTTGACCACCACTCAACGAGGTCATGCGTTCCCAAAACTTTGGTGCTTGGGCGGGATCGTAACCGGCCATCGCCATAAAAATCAAGCCGATATGATCAGCTTCCGATTCATGTTTTCGAGAGAATTTTAGCGCACCCAAATTTGCGCCCATACCAACTGCTTCTAAAAATATCTGCTTAGTCGCTGTTGGATTTTGCCCCATTGCTGCACCGAGCGTTGATAAACCAAATTGTTGAATAAGCCCCTGACTCATTCGCTCACGACCATGGTTAGCAATGGCATGGGCAACCTCGTGGCCCATAACAACGGCAACGCCTGTTTCGTCTTTGCATATTGGCAAGATGGCCGTATAAAAAGCTACTTTACCTCCAGGCATACACCACGCATTCACGGTTTTATCATCTTGTATTAAATTAAACTCCCAAGCAAATCCAGCCAATTGATCAGATGCACCCTTTTCGGCCATATATTGTTCAACTGACTTTTGAATCTTACTTCCAACCCTTTTGATCATTGCGACTTGCTCCTGATTTGTAGAAAGCGGCCCCGTCTTGATCACTTCCTGGTATTGTGTAGCAGCCATTCCATTGATTTCTGAACTTGAGACTAAGCTCAATTGACTGCGACCGGTTACTGGCACGTTAGCACAACGAAATAGTAGCAAAGCACAAATAAAAAAAGAGCTGATTCTTACAATCATAAAAGAGTTGTTTTAATGAAGTTCAAAGATAAAGCCGACAATCACAAAAATTAAAAATTAGGGGCGAAAAAGGGGTTTTCCCCTTAGAATGTTTATAAATTTGCAGGTTATTAAATCATTACTATGAGAATTTTTGCTATCGGCCGAAACTATGCTGAGCATATTCAGGAATTAAACAATGAAAGGCCTGATGAGCCCGTTATTTTCACAAAACCCGACACGGCCATTCTGCGCAATAACGCGCCTTTTTACTATCCCTCCTTTTCTAGTGATATTCACCATGAAGTAGAACTCGTTCTACGGATCTGTAAAGAGGGTAAGAATATTGAGGAAAAATTCGCGTCTAAGTATTATGATGCTGTGGGGATTGGTATTGACTTTACGGCCAGAGACATTCAGTCGAAACTAAAGGCAAAGGGCCTTCCTTGGGACATCGCAAAAGGGTTTAACGGCTCTGCGCCAATTTCTGATAAGTTTATTGCCATCGATCAATTTGCAGACAAAAAAGATATCAACTTTAAACTGGAAGTGAATGGAGAGCTAAAGCAAACGGGCAATACCAGTTTGCTGCTTTTTTCGTTTGACTACATCATCTCCTATTTGTCAAAGTTTTTCACATTGAGAACGGGAGATTTGATTTTTACAGGAACTCCAAAAGGAGTTGGCCCCGTTGTTATTGGAGATAAGTTAACCACATACATCGAAGATGAGAAGTTGCTGGAGTTTGAGGTTAAGTAGTTTTTCTTTTGCTGTCATCTGTTTGGCATTTGCGCACTTTTCAATTGCGCAGTTCAGTCTGCCAAACGAAATCATCCTTAACAAGGCTCCCGAACTTGAACCCTACCTATTCCCTGTTAACCCCGGTCAACCAAATTTTTTAGCCGGAACAATGGGTGAATTGCGTACCACTCACTTTCATGCTGGCATTGACGTCCGAACAAATAGTATGATTGGCGTGCCCATATTGGCTACACAGCAAGGCTATGTATCTAGGATTATTGTTGGTGCCTATGGTTATGGACATGCCCTCATGATTAAACATCCGGATGGTAACACCTCACTTTACGGCCATTTAGACAAATTCAAGGGCCCAATTGCTCGCTATGTATTGGAAGAGCAATACAAGCGGAAGTCTTTCGATCTGGACATCAACTTTGAGGTTAGTCAATTTCCAATTCAGCGAGGTGACACGATTGGCCTGTCCGGTAACACGGGTGGATCAAGTGGCCCCCATCTGCACTTTGAGATAAGGGATCAAAACAATGAAGCACTTAATCCACTGTCGTTTGGATTTACTGAGGTAAAAGATAAGTATTCCCCCATTGCATTGAAAGTTGCATTGGTAACAATGGACAGAAATTCACGGGTAAACGATCGTTTCGGGCGATTTGAGTTCAGCCTCGTTCGATCTGGCAATAACTACAAACTGCCCTTTCCCATTTTTGCCAATGGAAGAATAGGGGTTGAAATTTTGGCGCATGATAAGATCGATCTCTCTCAATTTCGATGTGGTATCAGTCAAATAGAAATGCGAGTTGATAGCGCTCGTATCTTCACTCAGGAAATCAAAAAATTCAGTTTCGAGGACAGTTATGACATTGTCACATTGATGGATTTTAAAACGTTGAAAACAAAAGGCGCGAGATTTAATAAACTTTATGTTGGGGATGGCAACGCACTTAAATTTTATGATGGCGTCATATCAAAAGGAATAATTGATGTGACCGAAGGCCAGCGAAAAATAGCAATCTCCTTGCGCGATTTCTCTGGAAATAACAGTAATGTCAACTTCAGCTTAAAATCAGATCCACCGACAAGCAATGCTCGTTTCTTGGAGGCAATGCAAAAGCCAATTGACTTTGATATTGTCGAGAACACACTCGCCATAAATTCGAAGCCATGTTCTAGTCAAAAAGATGGAAAGGCCGTCATTCACGTCAAGGGAATTCAAAATACTATATCACCCAGTTATTCTAACTCACTTCGAAATGTCTATCTTGTTGACCTACGCAGTGGGCTCCCCGACTCAATTCAAACCTGCGCAGGTACAGTGTCCCTGAATTTTAAAGGCATAATCCCTTCCGGCACTGACTACGACTACTATAGTGACCTCATTGACATCAAATTTAAAAATGGCAATCTTTATGATACCTTGTATCTTAATACCAGTCATGAAATTTCAGAAAAAGGTCGCGAGAAATTCACGATCGCTACACTTACTACTCCCCTACATAACACCATAACCGTCACGTTAAAACCAACCATCTCCTACGCGAAGACGGAGAAGACTTTTGCTTATCATATCGAGGGAAACCGTTTTGAGTTTGTTGGAGGCGAATGGACAAATGGCCGCATTCAGTTTAACACGAAAGAACTTGGGCAATTTACCGTATTGGCTGATTCTACGCCACCAAGCATTGGGCGAATTTATTGCAATCCTAGGACTGCCCGCTTCCGAATTTATGATAACTTATCCGGCATCGCACAGTTTGAAGCAAACATAAATGGCGAGTGGCTGTTAATGAAATATGACTATAAGACAGGCATTGTTCAGTCTGAAAGGTTGGACTCAAAAAAACTATTGAAAGGCGACTTCCAATTGAAGGTCACAGATCGAGCAGGCAATGAACGAATACACAAACAAAAAATACTATAACAAAAACGCTGACTAAGATGGCTTTAACTGCTGGTACTCTTGCACCGAATTTTAAGACTACCGATCAAGACGGAAATACAGTAACCCTTTCCAGCTTACGCGGAAAGAAAGTTGTTCTCTACTTTTATCCGAAGGATATGACTCCGGGTTGTACGGCAGAATCTTGCAATCTACGTGACAACTACAAAGCACTTCAAAAGGCAGGTTTCGAAGTCTTTGGAATTAGTTCTGATGACGAGAAATCTCACAAAAAATTTATCGCCAAAGAAAAACTTCCCTTTCAACTACTGGCTGATGTCCATAAATCGGTCCACCACCTCTATGGAACGTGGGTAGAAAAATCAATGTATGGAAGAAAATATATGGGTACTGCCCGTACCACTTATGTCATTGACGAAAAAGGAATCATCACGGAAGTGATTGAAAAGGTAGACACCAAAAACCACGCAGAGCAAATTTTGGGAGGTAAAACTATTGCCGCTACCAAACCCGCTAAAACAAAAAAGTTGGCAGTAAAAAAGGTGGTTAAACCCGTAAAGAAGGCGGCTAAAAAAGTAAAGAAAAAATAGCTATTCGTTATCCCACCCCATCGTTCGTTTCACCGCCTTCTGCCAGCCTTTATACAATTGGCTACGGGTTGCACCATCCATTTGCGGTATAAATCTTTTTTGAATTCTTCTGTTCGTCACGATGTCTTCTTTTTCCCACAAGCCAATTTGGATGCCCGCTAGATAAGCTGCTCCCTGAGCGGTCGACTCAATAACTTCAGGTCGCTCCACTTCTGCGCCTAAAATGTCGGCTTGAAATTGCATGAGAATATTATTCGCACAGGCACCGCCATCTACCTTCAGGCTCGCAAGTTTTAAGCCAGCATCTTCCTGCATCGCATTGAGAATGTCTTTTGTTTGATAGGCCATCGACTCCAAGGTTGCCTTGATGATGTGATCTTTGCCTGTATCACGTGTAAGTCCGAAGATGGCACCGCGCGCATACATGTCCCAATAAGGCGCACCTAATCCCGCAAAAGCAGGAACCACATACACTTCATTTGAGCCTAATGCTTTCATCGCAAAATACTCCGAGTCTTTTGACTGATCAATTAAATGCAAACTATCTCGCAGCCATTGCACGGCTGCTCCTGCAATAAACACGCTGCCCTCTAAGGCGTATTCTACCTTTCCATCCAGACCCCAGGCAATCGTGGTGATCAATCCATTCTTGGATAATTGAATTTTTGATCCGGTATTCATCAACATAAAGCAACCTGTACCATAGGTATTCTTTGCCATGCCGGGTTCAAAACAAGCTTGACCAAAAAGTGCCGCTTGCTGGTCGCCTGCTACTCCCGCAATCGGAATTTCAATTCCATTTAAATTCCAAGTTCCAAAAGCGGCCGCAGAAGGTTTTATTTCTGGTAAAAGTGATTTTGGAATCGTTAATTCCTGCAACAACTTCTCATCCCATTTTAAGTCGCGAATGTTGTACACCATGGTACGTGACGCATTGGAATAGTCAGTGAAGTGACTATTCCCATTGGTCAGTTTCCAAATCAACCAGGTGTCAATCGTCCCAAAGGCAAGATCTCCCCTTTCAGCTTTTTGTCTGGCACCATCGACATTATCCAAAATCCATTTGATTTTTGTTCCTGAGAAATAAGAGTCGATAACTAAGCCGGTTTTTTGCCTAACGTAATCTGTAAGGCCACGCTTTTTTAAGTCTTCGCAAATAGAGGCCGTCCGCTTGTCTTGCCAGACGATCGCATTGTAAACAGGCTCTCCCGTCTTTCGATCCCAGATAACGGTGGTCTCCCTTTGGTTGGTAATACCGATGGCGACAATCGCCTTTGGCTCAACCTGATTATCTGAAATTAATTTCTGGAGCACACCAAGTTGCGAACTCCAAATTTCATTGGCATTGTGCTCTACCCACCCCGGCTGTGGAAAAATTTGTGTAAACTCTTGCTGCACCATTCCAACGATGGAACCTTTCTCGTCAAACAATACTGCACGTGAACTTGTAGTGCCTTGATCGAGCGCAATGATGAATTTAGACATAGAGAGCAGGTATTAAGTAGTAAGACAAAAGACGTAAGACAGTTTGGTGGAAAACTATACGAACAGCGTTCGGTAAAGCAAAGCTCCAAGAATCCCACCAATGACTGGACCAATCACAGGTATCCAAGCGTAACTCCAATCAGATTTTCCTTTGCCATGTATCGGCAAAACAAAATGAGCAATCCGTGGCCCTAAATCGCGAGCAGGATTAATCGCAAAACCGGTCGTTCCTCCAAGGCTTAAGCCGATGGAGATAATCAAAAGACCGACTACGATTGGATTTAATCCTTTCGTAAATTCATTGGCACCTATAAACAACAAAGCCATGATCAACACCATGGTTGCAATGATTTCACTAATCAAATTGGTAAACGTATTGCGAATGGCAGGTGCATTGCAAAATACACCCAGTTTTGCCGCAGGATCAACCGTCTCTTTCCAGTGTGGCAAGTAATGTAGCCATACCAGCGTGGCACCGACTATTGCTCCGATAAACTGCGCTACGATATAGCCAACCACCAGACTTGAAGCAAAACTTCCGTTGATTGCGAGCGCGATGGTTACGGCTGGATTAAGGTGCGCGCCACTAATACTACCAACTGCATAAATCGCAAGCATCACCGCGAGTCCCCATCCGATAGCAATCATGAGCCATCCTCCATTTTCGGACTTTGACTTTCTCAATGACACAGCCGCATTTACTCCACCTCCCAAAAGAATCAATAAAAGGGTTCCAAAAAATTCTGCTAAGTAGGGACTCATACAAATCAGTTTAGGTTAGATTTAGAACTAATGACCTGAAGATGTCAGTTGCACTTCTTGATCGGTCGGTTTTGCTTTGATCAACAGCGTTGCGAGCGCTGCCAGCAACAACAGCACTCCGGCAAACAAAACAGCATGACTACTATTGTTTCCCAAGAAATTCTTCAGCACGTAACCAAAAGTCACCGTTTGTAAAATCATGGGCACCACAATCATCATGTTGATAATACCCATGTACACTCCGTATCGCTCTTTAGGAATATTGCCCACTACCAACAGATAAGGAATTCCCATCATGCTGGCCCAACCAATGCCGAATCCAGTGATGGCAGGAAAAAGCAAATACTTGTTTCCAATGAATGGAAAAAGTAAGAAACCTAAAGCCGCTAGCACCAAGCACGTGAAGTGTACCCTTTTAGCCGATGATTTCTTGACGAAATAAACCAATGCAAATGCGGAAAGAAACGTAACAATGTTGTACCAACCATTGACAAGCCCAGTCCAACTTACTGCTTCGTCATACAAAGGATTGTTGACGGTTTCGGTTGTTTTCCAAACAGACAACGCAATGCTCTTAGATGCATTCTGCCAATAACAAAACAAAGCATACCATTGAAAAAGATACACCAATGCCAACTGCCACATCACAGTGGGCATTTCCAAAATAGCTTCCACAATCTCTATATTCTGCGCAAAGAGAATTTTAGTAGTAGAATTATTTTTAACTGCATCCAGTACTTTTCTAAACAACGATTTATAAAAGAGAGACGGTATGAATAATAAAATCATCATGGCATACGCGATCACAGATGTAATCACTGAAATGAAAAATTGCCAAACTAAATGCGGTTGCCCCACATTCTTCCTTTCTATCTCATCAATCTCTTGTTGAGTGGGCGGAATCTCAGGGGTTGTATGCATGCTCCACCAAATCGTGCCTATCGAACAAACCGCTCCTAAAAAGAATGATGCAAATACCCAATTGGGAATGGCGCCTGTTCTGCCAATAATCAGCAGGGGAAAAACAAATAGCGAAACATTTGCAAGTGTTTGGCCAAGACCCGTAAAAAAGCTTTGTGTCTGAAAACCTGTAGGACGTTGTTCGTCATTCAACTTATCAGCAATAAAGGCACGATAAGGTTCCATTGCCGTGTTGTTACCAACATCCAAAATCCAAAGCAACCCAGCCGCCATCCATAGTGCGCTGCTAAAGGGGAAAAAGAAAAGGCAAATACTACAGAGCATTGCCCCGATAAAAAAATAGGGCTTTCGCCTGCCAAATCGAGAGTTCCACGTTTTGTCACTTAAAGCACCGATAATCGGCTGTATCAATAAACCTGTAACGGGTCCTGCCAAATTCAGGAGCGGAATCTCATCTGGGCTAGCCCCTAAAAAATCATATATGGGGTTGACAGCGCTCTGCTGCAAGCCAAAGCTATATTGGATGCCAAAGAACCCCACGTTCATATTGATGATCTGCGAGAAGGTCAGTTGGGGTTTGGGAATGTTCATTTAGGTTTCGTTAACCGATTAAAGTTGACGAAAGGAAATGGAACAAACAAGCGGTGTTTGACCAAACCGGGTTAGTTATCTTAGCCGTTTTAAAATCATAGCCTCCATCGAACCCAGTGTTACGTTGCCAGAAACAGGCGTCCTCTTGGTAAGTAAATCAGTGTATGTCGTTTCTGAAGGAATTGAAAAAATGTAGGGCTTTTCTTCCAGATTGAATAATACAATAATCTCTTTTGTGCCCTCAAATCTCCGATAACCCAAATGCTTTCCCTGCGATTGAATAAATTCTATTTCTCCCGAAATCAATACTGGATTACTCTTTCGAATAGCAATGAGCTTTTTGTAAAAATCAAAATGCACTTGATTAAAAGCGATTGGGTCATACTCAGTTGGTCCGGGTTGAAAGTTGTTTCTTGGCTCCGGTTGAAAAGTAAACTCTTTCCACATCAACGGTTTTCTTGGATAGGGGTCATCCGCCCCCCACATACCCATTTCTTCTCCGTTCCAGATATGCGGTGCGCCAACTGAGGTATAGGCGTGCACCAGGTAGAGCCGAAGCCGCTTGTACGTTTCCTCATCTGGCTTGCCTGTTTTATAAAGAGGATTATCACTGGGTGACGCACTGAACTTGTACTTGTTTGGATTGTAAAAATCGGTAAGCAATCTAGGTGCATCATGACTAGAAGCCACATTCATCATCGCATACCGGTTTGATTTGTTTAACCGATTCCATTGAAACTCTAAACTATCTTTTAGTGTCTGTGCATCAATCGCGTTATCGTTTTTGGCGAAGAAATACCTAGCGGGTCGATAGGCCTGGTAAAACATCACGGCATCGAACACATCCCCTTTAGTATAGGGCACGGGATTCATCAATCGATCAGGCCAAGCTTCCCACCAAATCTCACCAATCAAATACGCATTGGGTTGAATAGTACGTACCTGTTTCCTAAAGTCTCTCCAAAAGCCTAAGCCTATTTGGTCTGCTACATCCAACCGGTAGCCATCAATTCCTTGTGATGCATCTCCATCTGGCGCGAGCCAACGTTTGGTAACCGCAAAGATGTGTGCCTTCGCTCCCTCATTGATGTTTCCTTCGTAGGGATGCCCCGCCTGCTTGAAGGTGGTGACATTCACTTTCTTTAACTCGGGCAAGGAAGGAATATTTAACCATCCATTATAAGAGAATTCATACTCAGACGTAGCCGGATTATCGAATGATTTAATATCGAACCAATCTTTGTAAGGGGAAGCCTGTTGGTTTTTTAATACATCCAGCCATGCCCAGAATGTGGTACCCACATGATTCCAGGAATAATCAAGGATAATCTTCATCTTACGCTTATGAACTTCAGCGATCAGCTTTAGAAACAATTTATCGGCACTTGTCCATTTCCACGTGGCTGGATCAGCAGGATTTTCACTGGCAATGATTTTATTGTCACCTACCGGATCTGGGCCAAAGTTTACATCTACATGATGATAATTGCGCGCATCATACTTATGTAGTGAAGGCGCATCGTTAATAGGATTAATAAAAAGAGCCGTAACGCCCAAGTCCTGAAGGTAATCTAACTTGTTGAGCACACCTTGCAAATCTCCGCCATATCTTCTGTATTGTAACATCTCTCCAAAAGACTTACCCGGTAGTTTTGCCCAACTTTCTTGGTCAAACCAATTGTTTGTCCAGGGTGTAACGGACCAGCCTTTGGGCGCATGCAAATTCAAAGGAGCTATATCAATGTCAGCTGGTGTAGGGTCATTGGTTTTGTCTCCATTGTTAAATCGCTCCACAAAGATCTGGTACCAGATAACCTCTTTCGACCATGCCGGTGGTTCATTGAATGGAGTGCTTGATTGCGCACTCGAGTTAAACGAGTTCAAAAAAAATAATAGAAACAAAAAGCGTGCATTTGCTCTCATAGCTTACTTTTTTAGTAAAAAAAACAGTGGGATATCCAGGCGCTTATTCCATGCCTTTTCAGAATGGTTCTCTCCTGAAAAATACTTTGTCATCCAATTCTTTGATGTGTAGCCTTTCGCTCTTATTACTTCGTCCGCTTTCTTTTGTAAAGGAGGATAGAGAGCGTCTAACGTTTGATCACCGTAATCGAAATACAACTTGTGCGACTTAGGATTTGGCAGATTTTTGGCTAGGTAATTGAAGAAGGCCTCTGGAATTGGGTTGCCCTCTACTTTAAAAGTGCCTGGCCAATGGGTGCTTAAGCAAGCCG
>JAJTGQ010000137.1 GCA_021299455.1 Flammeovirgaceae bacterium
CCTTGTTGGTGTTGCGGGTTAGCAAATGGCGTATGGCTCACCAACAAGCGAGATGAACTTAAATAACAGGTACTTTCGTTAATCCCCCGCCCTTGTTGGTGTTGCTCCGCCCTTGTTGGTGTTGCGCGTGAGCAAAGGCGCGTAGGCTCACCAACAAGCGAGATGAACCCCCCACCCCCCAACCTTGTTGGTGTTGCGGGTTAGCAAATGGCGTATGGCTCACCAACAAGCGAGATGAACTCAAATAACAAGTGCTTTCCTTAATTTTGTGTTGATGAAGGAAGAAACTATTCTCTCAGAAGAGTATGCCGAGTTTTTGACCGTCACTTGTTTGGAGTGGAAGCACGTTTTGAAAGACGACAGATTTAAGGACATCATCACAGAAAGCCTCAACTATCTTGCCCAGTCCAACCGTGTTTATGTTTACGCGTTCGTAATCATGAGCAACCATTTCCATCTGATATGGCAAATGATGGGCGAACACAAAAAGGCAAATGTACAGCGAGACTTTTTGAAATACACAAGCCAACAGATTTTGAAAGCAATGAAAACCGAAAAATCGAAACTGCTGAACGAGCTATTGGTCAACGCAAAAGACAGGAAATACCAAGTGTGGGAACGGAACTCGTTGGGTGTGCCGTTGTGGAAACCTGAAGTATTTGAGCAGAAGCGCGATTACATACACAACAACCCAGTGAAGGCAGGCTTCTGCCAGTACCCCGAGGATTACAAATATTCAAGCGCAAGGTTTTATGAGAAAAATATAAAAGACTGGGTATTTTTAAGTCATCATGAAGGGTGAGCAGTGTCCAACGTTCATCAAGCTTGTTGGTGAAGCCATCCGCTTTTCCTTCGCGCAACACCGACAAGGGCGAGAGTGTCCAACGTTCATTAAGCTTGTTGGTGAAGCCATCCGCTTTTCCTTCGCGCAACACCAACAAGGGCGAGGGTGAGCAGTGTCCAACGTTCATTAAGCTTGTTGGTGAAACCATCCGCTTTTCCTTCGCGCAACACCAACAAGGGCGAGTTCATTAAGCGTGTTGGTGAAGCCATCCGCTTTTCTTTCGCGCATCGCCAACAAGGGCGAACAAGACTGAATAATTATCAATGGTTAATCAAATTTTAATTCTTCTATAATTTCGGCAAGTTCACTATCTGCTACACTTCCTCTTTCCGATTTATCGTAAATAGTAAGAAGATAAACTGTTGCTTTTTGCAGGTACAAATAGGTGACCACTCTCGCCCCACCTCGTTTACCCCTTCCTTTGCTTGCAATAGCCAATCGAATTTTAAAGCATTGATTACCTATTGAAGTACCCGTTTCAGGATTTTCTGCAAGAGAATCTACAAGAGTTGCATACTCAAACTTGAGAGAAGGGAATTTTTTCACCAACCTTTTTAACTCCTTCTCGAATCTTCGCGTGGGTAAGATTTTAAAGCTCATTCAACAACTCTTGAGCTGTTTTTAGTTTGATCTTTCCCTGCTTATGAAGTCTTACCTCAGAAGCGGCCACTTTTAGATCTTCGAGTAAACTTTCTTTTGCCGGAGAAATAGGTTTAGCTTTTACATACGATGGAAATCCGCTCAGTATTTCCAGAATGAAATTTGCCTTGCTGTCTTTGATATCCAATAGTACTTTCATAAGTAAAGCTTTACGTTTTTAAAGATCATTTCATCATGACTTTGTTAGCTGAACACTTAATCAGCCTATAAGGGAAAATGATATTACCATCAAAGATATGAAAATGAATTTTTGTTGCGTTGTAAGTCAAAGATTTTTGCGATAGCCCGAAATCAAGCTAACAACCCGCTTGAGTTCTTCCGCTTTTAGCCCAGATCCCGAAGGCAAACAAAGCCCCCGCTCAAAAAGTTTTTCGCTCACCTCTCCCCCATAATTCGGAAACTGTTGAAAAATTGGTTGCAAATGCATGGGCTTCCATAACGGACGGCTTTCGATGTTTTCCTTTTCTAAGGCAAGGCGAAGATCTTCTCGGGTAAAGCCCCCGTTTTGAGAGGGATCGATTAGTATCGTGGTTAGCCATCGATTGGAGAATGAACCGGTCTTTTCGGGTTGAAAGGCTATGCCCGGCAAATGGCCGAGTGCTGCATGGTAAAATTCAAAGTTCGCTCTTCGCTGCCGAACGCGGTCATCAAGCACTTTTATCTGTCCCAGACCGATGCCGGCAGATATGTTGCTCAATCGGTAGTTGTAGCCTATTTCAGAATGCTGGTAATGAGGGGCAGCATCTCGTGCCTGGGTTGCCAAAAACCGAGCTTTTTTGATCCAAGCTTCATTTTTTGCAACCAGTGCACCTCCCCCAGAAGTCGTAATGATCTTGTTGCCGTTGAACGAATAGACACCAAAATCACCAAAAGTTCCGGCTTTCTGGCCAAAATAGGTAGAACCAAGTGCCTCGGCTGCGTCTTCGACAACCGGAATCTCGTATTTTCGGGAGATCGCCATGAGTTCATTCACTTTGGCGGGCATTCCATACAAATGCACCAGAATAATTGCCTTGGGTTTTTTGCCTTTCTTGATGCGATCCAAAATTGCTTCTTCCAGAAGTGCCGGATCCATGTTCCAGGTTGCTAGTTCGGAGTCAACAAACACAGGGGTGGCACCGACATAGGCTATTGGGTTACAAGAGCCGGAGAACGTGAAGGTAGAGCAGATTACTTCATCACTCTGTTTTATGCCCAAAATGACCAATGCCAAATGAATGGCTGCCGTACCTGAAGACAAAGCAGCACAATACTCCATGCCATTGTAAGTAGCCAGTTCTTTTTCAAATGTATCGATGTGCGGCCCCGCTGGAGAAACCCAGTTGGTATCAAACGCCTGATGGATGTAGGTAAGTTCTTCCCCGCCCATGTGTGGCGGAGACAAGTAGATTCGCTTGCTCATTCCTTCTTTATAAACCGTTGGAAATATACGGCAGGAATGAGTAAAATCATTAAGGTGGGATTGACAATCAGGCGATGAAATTGAGATAAAAGAGGTGACGAGATTTCTACATCTCCTTCCAAATTCAATTTCACCAATAAATAGACGGGAAGTAAAAGGAAGAAATCAATCAGCTGAACTGCAAATGCTAACTGAAGAACGGAGCGCGACCGAAACCACCCGGCCAGCAACAACAGCATAAAAAAATCATTGAGTAGAAGTCGCAGGGCGCGATTAAAAGAAAAAGATAAATAGGGATGGCTCGCTTGATCTACCAACTGACCTAAAAAAACAGTCTGCTGGAAAAGAAAAACGATAACTAAACCGACAACTCCAAAAATGACAAGCGCAATACGAAGTGTGCGCGACAACCCAAGTTTGTCAAGCGGCCTCATGCCTTACTCGTCTAGCCCACACAAACCAAAGTAGAAATACAACTGCGTAGAGAGCGCCTGTGAACAAGTACTTGTGAAAAAAGTACAAATAGCGGGGCAAAAAAATTTCGATACTATAGAGTAACGCGACCCGACCCAGATTCATCCAATAAATGATCACAAGACCCACTATAGAAAAGACAAGGGTTGGTTTGAATTTACTCCGAAACGCTGCCATAAAGGACACAAACACAATCATCACATTCACACTATTGCAGCCTTCAAATACTTCGATCACCGTTCGATAGTTATTCTTTAAAATCACGTTTTTGTAACCTGCTTTCAACGCATAGGTGACGGAGTCATCCCACCATGATAGCACCCAGGCTACATGCTTCGAAACGACCAGCGTAATAGGATCTGGCTCTGGCAAAAAGGAGTCGACATAAAAGCCGTAGATGGTGTTCAATAGCAGATACAAACCAACGAATGTGAGTAGGAAAAGAATAGCAGGTTTGTTTTCCTGGAAGAGTTTCATTTGGGAGCAAGAGGTTTTGCGGGAATTCCCACAGCAGTAACGTCCGGCCCGATACTTCGAGAAACCACTGCACCTGCTCCAATAATTGATCTCTCCCCAATGGTCACCTGATTAATAATCTTTGCGCCTGTTCCTAGGTAAACACACTCTCCAAGTTCTACCTCACCCGAAATATTCACGCCAGGCATGATAGAGCAATAGTCGTTTATTTTGGTGTCGTGCCCAACTGTCGTAGAAAGGTTTAAGATCACATGTGCACCAATCGAAATGTTAACAGTCACGATAACCCCCGCAGTAATTATCGTCCCCTTTCCAATCGAGACATGGTCTTTTCCAATTTGGCAATTGGGATGAATAAGGGTGGGAAAAGAAAGCAACGGATTACCAGCAACTTTGCTGATCACTTTCTTCTTTATTACAGGATTGCCGATCGCGAAAACCACTTCTAATTGTTCTGTATACTTAAGCAACTCATCGCCCCCACCAAAAACCGGATATCCGTTAACTACTTCTCCTTTTAAAATTCCATCATCAAAGAAGCCAATGAATTCCCATTGTTTAGCAACCTCATTGATTTGATCAATCAACATCTTAACTTCCCTTCCAAAACCTCCAGCCCCAAAAATCGCAATCTTTTTCATAAGCATTAGCTAATTTTTCCCATTGAATTTAGGCATCGTTTTTACTCCACTTGCTCCAATCCCCTCTGCCTTAAACACTTTCTTGATTGTTCTGGCGAAAATGGATGCGTCAACCGAAAAAGATACATGATCTACGTACCAGACATCATACTCAAACTTTTCTTTCCAGGAGATCGAATTTCTTCCGTTTACTTGTGCCCAGCCGGTAATCCCGGGCCTGACCTCATGCCTCCTTTTCTGTGTCTTGTCGTAAAGCGGGAGGTAGTCCACTAACAGTGGTCGCGGTCCAATGAGAGACATATGGCCGAACAGGACATTCACCATTTGTGGCAATTCATCTAATGAGTACTTCCTAACGAAATTACCAATCGTTGTAATGCGCAAATCATCTGGTAAAAGATTGCCTTCGTTATCTTTGACGTCATTCATTGTTTTAAATTTAATTAATCGAAACACAACTTCATCTTTCCCCGGTCGTGGCTGAACAAAAAACGGCATTCCTCGATTTGCTATCGCAAGTGCTAGCGTTACTATAACAATAAGCGGCAAAGTGACGATCAGTATAGAAAACGCAAACAGCGTATCCAGCACCCGCTTTACAAACTTATACGACATGAACTAAAGACGTTATAAGTTCTAGATACTTTGTTGAAAGAACTCTGCGATCAAAATTATTCTTTGCGAAGAGGTATCCATTTTTTCCCATCTGCGATCTTAGGTCAGGCTGATCCATTAAAAGCTTCAGCTTCTGCGCAAAACAATGGTGGTCCTCGGGTGTAACAAAAAGGCCCGATTCAGATTCTTCAACCAATACCCTAGAGACGCCATCAATCCCCATCAATATTGGTTTTTCGCATGCCATATAGTCAAATGTTTTATTGGAATAGACAGTCTTAAAAGTTTCCACATTTTTCAAGACAGATGTTCCAACATCGGCAACAAGGATGTACTTATAAATTTCCGGTTTTGGAAAAGGCCCAAGAAACAATACGTTTTCTATGGACTCCTTTTCTTTCCTTTCTATCAAACGCTTCTTCTCCATTCCATCGCCTATCATCAAGAACAACACATTAGTGTCTTTAAGCAATAGCGCTGCATCTAAAAGTTGATCCAACTGATTCGCTACCCCGTGTGCTCCTACATACGTGACTATGAATCTGCCCTTCCAATTGTGTTTCTCAAGAAAAGCCTCTCTATCGAACGTACTCTTCAATAAATCCACCGAACTAAAATCAGCGGCATTGGGAATCTCAATTATTTTATTGTCTGGGACTTTTTTCTTGTCAATTAATGAAATCTTAAATGAAGGAGTTAAGACTACAATTTTTGAGGCCTTTTCGTAGATGAACTTTTCAACCCAATATGCCAACCTAATTATGGTATTGTTTTTAAGTACTCCCGTATCGATTGCTGATTCCGGCCACAAGTCTCTAACTTCAAAAATCCACGGTATTCTTCTTACGCGTGACGTGATATAACCAATCACACCAACAAAAAGTGGTGGGGATGTTGAAATCACCAAATCAAATTTTTGTGACCGCAGTGTAAAAAGTGATGCTACTAAACCAGATAGAACAAACGAAAAATAACCCCATAATCTGCCTCTGAAACTCTTGTTGTAAGATGACGAAACATAGCATCTGACAACCGTGACCGATCCTTGACTTTTTTTGACAAAAAATTTGCCCTTGTATTCGTCCCTCTTTTCAGAAGCATAGGCATGAACCATTCCGGCTATCACTGTTACTTCAACCCCTTGTTCTGTCCACAATTTGGCAAATTCATTAAAGCGAGATCCTCCGGGCTCGTCTTCTTCTAAAAAATATTGGTGAATTAATAATATTCTCATGCTTTGATCAAGCGTATTTTAATACAGTTGTTATTTTTTTACCGGAAGTAAAAAACTCAATTTGATTCGCTTCCTCATTTTGACCATACGTATTGGAATAATAACGTTTACTCTTTTTTATTGTGCAATTACTATCAGGTTGGCTGAACTTGATGTCCGCTGTTGGGTGCCATATTTGACGCATTAAGCTGCCCGCTTCTCCTTCCATCGAATCTTCGACAATCATTTCTCTTTTACTGAAGTCAATAGCAACCCTCCGATTATGTCGAATATTACCAATCGTATCATAAGCCTTTATTGCCCCAATAAACTCGATGACTCCGCCCTTGGATCCCTTCCACTCAGCCCTCAATGCCTTTGACCAATTTACCCAGATAAAACGCGAACCTTTTTGCATTTGATCCGAATCACCAAGCATCACCGTATTGTGCGACTCCGTACCGAAAAAGTACTTGACTAACTGCTTGTCCGTATTGTATCTATAGGAACCAGCATCGCGCAATACGTTTTTTCCTTCATACCAAACGTCCAAGTGAAGGTTGTCTGCCTGTGAGGGTCGGTCTTTATAAGAAGCGCAGACCATCATTACCAGCAGTGTTTTCCGTCTGAATACATACAGACCGCCTGATGTAAAAGAATAACAACCATCTTCAATCATCAATCCCGGGTACCTTGCTTTTGATTTGCCCTCCAACCCAAACCATGCCCGATCTTCAAAACTAATTACATAAAAACTTTTACCTGTCAAATAGTAGTGTAATGCATCTAAAGAGGGAGAAAAATTGCGAAAGGATTCGTCATTCCAACTAAAAAACAATGAACCATCATTGGCGCCATAGTTCGGCAACTCGCCCGAAATTCGATCTTGGCAAGTAGCCAACAAATTGAAGGTTCGGTAGGCACGTTGATAAACCTGATCTCCGAATGAATCATCGTGGCACTCACTAATTGAAAATGCCCATGTTAGCAATTGAACTACTACCCGTTGATAGTTAAAACTAAATTGAAGATAAGATCCATCCGAATAAATCTGGTAAAGAATTTCTTCTTCAAACCATTTCTTTCCTTTATTTTTCCATTGGTTTGACTCTTGAAAAAATGGAAATAAAAGACCTGCTGTATACAGGCATAGCGTCTCTGTGACCGCATGGTTATTGCGAACGGCAATTCGTGAAAAGTGAATGTTCGCGCGAACGTGCTTAATTTGCCAGTAGATCGAGTGGATAATTTTTTCGAAGCGCTGCTCGGTAAGGTGAACAGAGTCCTTGTAGAAATAGAGTGCCAATATCCAATTAAAAACGCGCAGCGAAATTTCCTGGCTACATCGGTAATTAGGACCCAGATTAATCGGATTGGCAGCGATCCAACTTTCAATCTGACAAAACACCCAATCAGAAGAATCTTCGTCAAAGGCTACGTCACTTCGTAAAACGGGATGAATAAAGTTAAATCGACTCTTTTCCCAAACATATTTAATATCACCTATTGATACATCAAAATCCGGAATTTCTGTCCAGTGCTTTTTGTTGGAGTATCGATACCCCGTTAACGGGTTCAATAGCCACTCATCCAATTCTATTTTTATCCAAGAGCCTTGAAAAAATTGAATCTCTCCTGCTTTTATTCGTGCCGCTGATTCTCTCAAACCAGAACTTGGGGTGACTTTTGATTTCAATGATTCGCGCGAGTCAAAAAAAAATGGGGGTGTTTTATCACGCCATTGTGAGAGTGTGATCCTCTTCCGGTGAGGAACTGAAGTTGGAAATCCCCATTTGAGAATCCCGACTTTGATTTGAATTTCGTAGAGCAGACGGAATCCGATATAGCGAATTCCCATCATCTTCGCCCACTTCATCCATTTCAAAATCGTTTTCAAACGGAAAGAACTTTTTCAAGTGCGGTTACAATTCTGCCCGCTGCTTCCCCATCCCATTTTTCAGGAATAGTCCCTTGTTTCCAATTTCCCTCAAATACCTTCTGCATGGCTGGCCTAATCGCATTTGGATCGATTCCTAACAACTCATTGGTGCCCATTGTGACCGTCTCAGGTCGCTCGGTGCTCGTACGCAATGTCATACAAGGAACGCCCAAAACCGTGGTTTCCTCAGTCACACCACCGGAATCGGTAATAACTGCTTTTGCATGTTTCACCAAATAGTTAAATTCTAGATAGCCCAATGGATCAACGCAGAACAAGTTGGCCCAGCTAAGATTTGCCGATAGAAGTGTTTTACGTGTACGAGGATGAACGGGGAAGATAACCGGCAGGTGTTTCGCGCTCAACGTGATCTCGTTCAACAAATTCTGTAACTGATGGATCGTATCCACATTGGATGGACGATGAAGAGTGAGAATGATGTACTCCTTTTCTTTAAGATTCAAATCATTCCAAAGAGGCGGCTGCGAAAATCTCGATTGGTTTTTAAGAAGTGTGTCGATCATCGTGTTGCCAACAAAGAAAATAGCTGTCGGATCTACACCCTCCTTAATTAAATTCTGATTAGCCACCTCGGACGTGGTGAAGAAATAGTCAGTAATTGAGTCTGTGACCATGCGATTGATTTCTTCCGGCATTGTCAGATCAAATGAACGAATGCCACCTTCCACGTGTGCCACTTTAATATTCAGTTTTTTAGCAGCAATACTACAAGCCATCGTAGACGTGACGTCACCCACTACCAGGCACAAATCGCAAGGCGAATCCATAAGGAGTTTTTCGTAGCGGACCATGATATTTCCAGTTTGCTCGGCTTGGGTGCCGGAGCCAACCTCCAGATTTATCTCCGGATCAGGAATGTTTAGCTCTTCAAAAAAGCGCCCACTCATTGCTTTATCATAATGCTGACCAGTATGAACCAAGCGAAAAGACAGTCTACTTCCATCTAATTGGCGAATTCGTATTGCATCTATGATGGGTGCAATCTTCATGAAATTCGGCCGCGCACCTGCTATAATGTCAATTCTCATATTGAAATGCGCGCGTTTTGTTTTAAGCTTTGAACCATTGCCAGTGTGACAGCCGTTACATGAAATAATTGACTCATCGGTATTAAGGGCTTGCCACTCTCAAACGCGATTTTCAATTGTTTGATCTGTTCACTATGACCTTTATCGATAGACGTTTTAAGCTTTGTGAAACCCGGCCATCCATAACCGGTCGTGACGCGAAAATTGTCCATCACCAAAGTCCTCTCCTGATAATATAATTCAATTCTCTCTTTTGAATAAGCTTTTGAACCATTTGCAAAATAGTTAATGACTACATTAGAACCGCTCTGCATCTCCAATAGAAAACTGGCATTGTCGGAATTGCTATTCGAGGAAATACCCATCGACTGACCCGTTACACTTGCCACTTCGCTTCCGGTAAGGTAAACCGCTAAGTCAACCAGGTGGCAGGCCTCTCCGATTATTCTTCCACCCTCCTTCGGATCTAACGTCCAGTGGCTAGGCGGCAATGCTCCTGCATTCATGGTAATGGTGAGATGCATAGCTCCTGGCTGTAAACCTACCAGTTTTTTCAATTGTAAAATATGCGGAGAAAACCTTCGATTGAAGCCCACGTGCAACAATGAAGCTTGCGCCTTTGTAGTAAAAAGTTCTTGCAGCACATGAAGTTCTTCTTCATTTAACGCTAATGGTTTTTCAACAAATACATTTTTGCCAGCCTGAATAGCTTTTGTAACCATCTCGGCATGCAGGCTATGGCGTGTGGTAACAATGACTAAGTTAACTTTCTCGTCTCGTAGCAATTCCCGATAATCGGTGGTCGCGAAACCTGCGTTGTATTTTTTTGCCATGAGGGTGCCCGACAACCCATTGGCACTGGCAATACCTCGAATGACAACTTGGTTTTTCTTCAAAGCTGGAAGCAAAGTTGCTTTTGTGAAATTACCCGCACCAATAATTCCCGCACGCAAAGATCCCACCAAGGAACCCGTTGGCTGGAAGACGACTCGCCTTGAAAGTGTTTTTGGCTGCGATGGATACACTAACAGTGAGGCAACCCGATTGGGATTTTTCATGTCGCCATACACATTTTGAAAATCTGAAAACGAAACTTGTTCTGAGATGAGTGCCTTTACATTGACGGACTGAGTTGATATCGCACGCAACACTGATTCAAAATTACGTTGTGCGGTCCATCTTACAAAAGGCACAGGATAGTCCTGTCCTTTCTGCTCATAGTTTTCATCGTAGCGACCAGGACCATACGAACAGGAGACTTGAAAGGTCAATTCTTTTTCATAAAAATCGGTTCGTTTTAAGTTTAAACCAATGACGCCAATCAAAACAATGCGCCCGCGTTTGCGGCTCATACTTGCTGCCTGATGGATAATCTCATCCGTTTTTGCAGACGCTGTAATGAGGACGATATCAGCGCCAAGTCCTAGGGTGGTTTCTTTCACAAAAGCCGTGGGGTCGTTGGTCGATGAATTAATTGATTTGATCCCAAGTGACGCTGCCAACCTTACTTTTGTCTCATCTACATCGTACCCAATAACCTGACAACCATTCGCTTTTGCCAATTGCGCGGTGAGCAAACCAATTAGTCCCAGCCCTATGACTACCACTGTTTCTCCTAGTGTTGGCTCCGCTAATCGCAAACCTTGCAACCCGATTGAACCAATGACCGCGAAGGCGGCTTCTTCATCGCTCACCGAGGCAGGAATTTTTGCCACCAAATTCTTTGGAACGCTAACATATTCAGCGTGAGAACCATTCGACACAACCCGATCACCTATTTGAAATTCAGTGATACCCTCACCTAGCTGTGCCACTACTCCCACCTGACAATAACCCAAAGGGATTGGTTGATCCAGTTTATTGAACACTGCTTCCAATGTTGGCAAAAGCCCCTCGGCTCTAATTTTATCTAGCACCTGCTGCACTTTCTCAGGCTGTTGACGCGCCTTCTGAAATAGTGATGCTTTGCCGAACTCCACCAGCATACGTTCCGTACCCAACGAAACGAGTGTGTGAGTGGTTTGAATCAACACCTGGCCCCTACCCGGTTGTGGTACTGGAATTTCCTCGAGAGACGTGATCCCTGTTTTAAGATTTTGAATTAGTTGTTTCAAGTATTTCGGTTGTCTTCTTTTGTAGATACCACTATTACTATTTAAAGGAAAATGAACGGAATTTTCAACGCTACTAATCCAATACAGGTAGTACAAGCAGGTAAATTTCTTGCCGCATTAAAAATTTTCGTTAGTCAAATAATTTCTTATAATCTTCCAAATACTTAGGGTTGTTAAAGTAGTTTTCAGCTACCCGATATGCACCCGTGCAAAACCTTTCAAAATCATTAGACTGCATGTCTGACAATCGATCCAACACATCGATAAATTGCCGTGGAGCATCAAGGGGTAAATCCCACCCGGCCTGCGCATCTACCAGATTAGTCCAATACGTAGTATTGGCAATCAATACCGGGCGAGAAGCCATAAATGAATCTAATATAGCGTGGCTAAAATTTTCACCTAAAGTGGTCAGTATCATTAGATCATATTGAGCTATTACTTGATTAACTTGATCTGGCTGCACAACACCACAATAACGAATGGCACCCTGTTTCTCCACGTTTACTATTTCGATTAGGCGCAGGCAACTGCGCCAATAATTTGCGTCATCTATAATCCCGTAGATATCTAACTCAATTCTATTTTTTGATTTCGAAATAACATCAATTGAATACTCAAGGTTCTTCTTCCTATCGATTCTGGAGAGATAAACAACCTTCAACTTGCTTTCCTCTTTGTTGTTCGTTTGAAACCGAAGCGAACTAAATTCACTGGGAGACCTCAAATTCAACGCTACTTTTACGGTAGCTCTAGGGAAAATCTTTTTAATATCTATATCCTCTAATGCTGACGATGCTTGAAAAATAATACCATTGTAAAAGGGTCTAAAAATAAATATAAACAACATTTTTTTACGCTTTTTCAACCCAATCGCTCCGGTTGAAAACTCTCCACGAGGAGCGAGTACTACTTTCCTCTTGGGGAGGATTCCGGATTTTATCAAAAGCAATGGCAAAATCGAAAACCGAAAAGAAAAAAAACTGTTAACGTAATAGAGGTCAGTATTCGATTCCCTTACAGCATTGGTAAAGGCGCGATACTTGAACGTATCCCAGTAAAAAACTTCTATGTTCTTCACTGTATTCCACGTGTTAGAGACGATGTTATTCATCGGCTGAACATCTTCTTTATCTCTATCTCTGGTAATGATCTTTATTTTGTATGCCTTGTTTAAAACTTCGGCAAGGCCAAGCGCAGACCGGGCCGGCCCGCCCGACTTAAAGGCAGGATAGAAATAGTCAAAAAAACAGAGTATAGTTCGCGTTTTACTCATGCATTACACTAATTTCATTCTGTTCTATCCAATTGCTTAAACTAACCAACAGCCATATCCTTGACCAACTCACCGCTTTTGGCTGTGATAAGAATTGATTCCACAACAAGTCAATTCCAGAAGTACTGAAAAGCTGTGTACGTTTTAAGAATGAAAGGCGATCCATACAAAAAGCTTTCAATTCGTTCCTCATCCAACGATCGAAGGGCATTGAAAATCCTTGCTTTGGGCGATTGATGAGATCATCGGGTATGAAATCTCGAAGCGCAGTTACGAATAATGACTTATTTACTTTTGCATCCACCTTCATCTGATTGGGGAGACCCAACACATAGTCAATTAACCGATGATCTAAAAATGGAGCACGAACTTCTAATGCATGTGACATGCTCATCTGATCGGTGTCGCGGAGAAGCACATCGTGCAAGTAGTTTTGTATCTCCAATTTAGATATCAACGAATAGCTAGTTCCTTTCTCAACGAGTTCCATTACGACCGAGGGCACCCGAAGCAGTTCAAACCCAAGTCTCTTAATCTGGTGGTCGAATAGAAGCTTTCGGGTAAGGTGGTAGTTATCAGCAATATCTAAATCTGTCTTTAAATACTCCAGCAATTTTGCGACTTGTATGTTGTTGGTAGCGGAGGTAAAAACAGAAGCCGTTCTAGTACGAATGAATTTGGGAAACAAGCTTGCGAGTGCTTTTCTTTCGTGCAGCAAATTTAATAGCCGGAAGCCGGAATAACCACCAAAAATCTCATCGCCACCAATGCCTGAAAGCGCAACCTTCACACCACTACTTCTTACTGCCCCCGCAACAATGTACGAATTGATGCCATCCGCTGAGGGATGGTCAAACGCATTGAGTGCCGCAGGCACCTGGTGTAAAACCTCGTCCATGTTTAATTTAATCTCATGGTGATGGGTGTTAAAATAGCTTGCCGCTATCTTCGCATAGTAGCCATCTTTGAAATCTGCGTGGTCAAAAGCAACCGTATACGTATTGAATTTCTGTTTACTAATCCTGGAAGCTACACCCACCAAAATAGTCGAATCGATTCCACCTGATAAAAAAGCACCTAGTGGAACATCACTTACCAGTTGCCGTTCAACAGAAGCAATAAACAACTCTCTTACTTTATTGCTGGCCTGGTCTTTGTCGTCAACCGACTTCGATAATGTGGGAATCCAATATCTCTTTTTCACAAAATCCTTGGCCGAAACCAACAAGTAATGTCCTGCTTCCAACATGAGTACGTCTCTCACGAGCGTTTCCGGTGGATGCACTGTTTGTTGAGATAAAAATCCAGCTATCACTGCGCGATTCAAATCCGGGCGAACAAGACCTGATTTCAAGAGTGATCGAATCTCGGAAGCAAACAACAGTCCACCCGATGTTTTGCGGTAGTACAAGGGCTTTTCTCCCAACCTATCACGAGCGATAAAAAGTGTCTGCTCAACCGTATCATAAATTGCAAAGGCAAACATACCTTCCAATTCACCCAGGCAATCAACGCCCCAGTGTCGGTAAGCGTTCAATAACACTTCCGTATCGCTGGCTGAATAAAATCTAAAGTGGGGCAACAACCGTTTTTGCAGTTCGCGGTAATTGTAAATCTCACCATTGAACGAGATTACATACCGACCATCCTGACTAACCATTGGCTGATGCGCGCTGTCGCTAAGGTCAATAATACTAAGGCGAGTATGCCCTAAACCAACTTGCTGGTTTTCATTGAAATATACCCCTGAATCATCCGGGCCCCGGTGACTCAAACGATCGGTCATTGCTTTCAACGCTGCTTTCGCCAGAGGAATTTTATAAAATCCGCAAATACCGCACATGAAAGGTTAGTAGCTCAATGGAAATTTGATCGAAAATTTGCTCTATTATTATTTATCTCGCAAGAGATCATTGAGTTGTTGTAAATTGAAATCAACCGGCCACAGCTCTGCCGTTTTTCGAGCCTCACGCCCCAAGGCTATTCTTTTTTCAGGGCTATTCAGCAATTCAGCCAGATGATCCGTCAACTGATCGGACCGTCCATCTTCAAACAACAATCCATTGTACCCATTTATTATTCTATCAACTGCACTTCCAGCAGCGTTGGAAGAGATCACGGGAAGCCCACAGGCCATGGCTTCCAACACCGCATTTGGATACGGATCGACATGCGAAGGGTGAATAAAAACTGAACATGCTTTGTAGTGCTTAATTATTTCAACCGGATCTAACCAGCCTACTATCGTTATCTGGCGTTCCAATCCAAACTCTGCTATCATGCGGGTTAGTTTTTCTCTATCGGGTCCTTCACCGATGATGTAATAGTGAAAATCAGAATGACGGTGTTGATCTTTCAAATCTTTAATGCTTTGAACGGCCACATCAAAGCCCTTGTGCACGTTAAGTAGTCGTCCGATGCTAAGCACCGCCAGCGGCACTTCTTTAACTGGAGATATGCGTGGAGAATAAAAGTTCAAATCAGTTGTCCATGGAAAATTGAGTACATTAAGCTGTTGCCCATAGATTCTCTTAAAATTTGAAGCCCCAATCGCACCGGTAGCAAAAATAGCGGTTGCCCTTTTTATAATGAACTGAAGAAACCAATGAAAGGCTCTCTTGGTGAAACCCCTTTTTTTTAAAAGTCGTGGTGTGTCTGTCCAGATCACAAAAGACCTTTGCAAGACAGCAAAACTGACTAGGGCAAAAATCATCAGCGGATGGTTCCAACCTCCCACTATCCGCAGTCGATACGAGGAAGAACACACTTCACTGATAATCTTTCGCTTCGAGTCACTCTTCTTCCAGGCTAATTTCTTAAAATGCTGCTCAAATGAAGCTGACCAGGGGTGAGTAGAGAGGATATCAGCAATATAAATTACAACTACTTCATAGGACTTGCTTGCCTCATTCAACAGGTGCGTATTATAAGGCGTTGGGTGCCACAATATCCAAAGTAGCTTCTTGTTCATTTTATCGCTACCACTACACGGCCGTGTGATTCCGCAATCTTAAATCTCAGGTCAATCAACCGATTGATCATATCATTTTCAGTGATCAGCTTTCCTTTAAAGTCAGTCTGGTGCAATTCAATGATCACCATAGTGCAGCGATCCAGACTCTTAAAATCTTCAAAAAGGATATGACATTCCGAACCTTCAATATCGCAAACAAGTGAGAATGTGTCAATCTTCAAGTAGTTGACTATTTCACTTAGCGACATGGCTGATACAGCGATCGAACCCACCCCTTTTGTCGGGGCTACGTGTCCAACCGTGTTGGAAACACCGGGCTGAAAATATACGATTCCTTCGCCCAACGCCACATTCATCACCTTGGCATTCGTTACGCCATTTCTTTTGAGATTGGTTTCGATAATTGGAACCAGCGCTGGATTTGCTTCCACACAAAATAACTCCTCAGGGAAAATTTTGGTACCAATGACACACGAAGTAACTCCTAAACTGGAACCCAGTTCGATGACGGGAGAATTTTTGGGCAAGTATTTCTGAATGTAACCCACTTCACTTTTTTCGTAGAGACCCCAAAAGAGTGATGCTTTACTCTCCGGGTTTACCTGACTAAAATTTGTGTTGATACTCAGTTGCTGATAAGAAATGAATCCTCTTGTGTACCACTGAATTAATCGACCAAAGAAATTACTAGTGATCAGCCTGGCGGCTGCGATTTTTATCGCCATCAATAACTCTCTCATTGTGCGCCCGTTTTTCCCATTGATTGATAAAGTTCCCAATAGTGCATAGCGATTACATCATTTGAAAATCTTTTCGAGTTAACAAATCCATTTTCGATCAGCCGAAGGCGGTATACATCGTCATTCACTATTTTATGTATACCCGCTGTTATTTCCGGTACGCTGGTTGGATCGACTAAATGAGCAGATTGGCCATTTTCGGTGATCTCTTGCATTGACCCGAAATTACTGGTGATGACAGGTATGCCACAGGCTTGTGCTTCTATAATGGGTAGGCCAAACCCTTCATAGGTAGAAGCGAAAAAAAGAATATCTGATTTCTGATAGGTTTCCAGCAGTTCCGATTTCGACAAGTTAAATTTTTGCTCATACACTATCCCATAGTCGGTAAGCCTTTTTAGCATCGATGGATTTAACCGATTAACCAATACCAGCTTGCATTCGATTCCGCGAACAGCCTCCACCAAGTTATCCAGGTTCTTATTGTGCCCAGAACCGATTTGAAGGATAACCGGTACGCTATTTCGTTGGGGTTGACCTGGCCTGTACTGCGGATCAACCGGGTTGTAGATGACTCGAACGCGTTCCGGAGCGATGTTAAAATGGTGACATATTCGCTGCTTGGTAAAATTGGAAATGGTGGTAATCGTTTGAACGCGCTTCAATGGTAAATAAAACCACAGCATTTTGTAAATCCATTTTTTTATTCCCTTCAGCGTTTTTTCATAGTGCCCTACATCGTGAATGGTCAACACCGTTTTCTTGCCAGGAAGGAATAATCCAAAGTAATGCACGTGACCGGTAATATGAAAAACATCGGCCGTCAACATCACCGTTCTAAACCCGTCAGCTATTACATTGCCTGATGCATAGAAATCTGAGATTGTGACAATACTACTCAATCGATTTTTCACTAATCCAAATACGGTCTCAATGCTGAACATTCCATTTAATGGCTTTCGATGTAAAAAAACAACATTCACTTTATGGCAACCGCAATAATATTCGAGGTAAATATTCCCTTGTGGTTGCCGCTCTCCACAAATTTCCAAAACCGAGTCACCCACACTTTGTAGCGCCACAAAAGGAATCTGACAAAACCACTCACATTCACAGGTGCAGGTCCCATTTCAAAGCAACTGATTTTGTTGAAGCCGCAATTCGAGAACACCTGATGGAGCGATGACCGGGTATAGGCCCACTCATGTGTTACATCACCATAAAAAATACTTGTGTAGAATAAACCTTGACCATTTGGGACCTGAGCAAGAAGTATTCCACCCGGTTTCAAAGCGTTTTTGATCAGGCCTAACAACTGAAATACCTCATTCTTACTGAAGTGCTCCAACACATCCCTCACGCTGATGAAATCAAATTCATCTTTCCTGTTTTGTAAAAAGTCGGAGATGTCGGCCACTATGATGTTTGAAATACCCATTTCCATCCCGGTTTGTATTTGCTCCGCAGAAACATCAATACCTGTCACTTTCGAAAACCCTCTCTGTGCGAGCCAGTAAACAAAATTTCCATCACCACACCCAAGATCAAGAATACGCGCTGCTTTATCTATTGGTAAATGCTTGCCGAAATAGTACGCCCAGGAAGGGAAGTGCTTTCTTATTTTCAATAGTGTGTTAACGCCATATAAATTATTATTATGGGCGGTCACGTAGTTTGAATACACGACTTCCTTGTAGTTTTGCATCAATGCCATCTTCCTTATAACGATTCTATAGAATTCAAATAATTCAAAACCTGCGAAAGTCTTTCTTCATTAGAATAGCCAGAGGTTAAACAACGTTTTCTTCCTGCCTTTGCAATTTCAGCTCTCTCGGCCTCATGCGATAAAAAGTATTGTGCCTTCGTCAGCAGTTGTTCGTTTGAGTTGAAAAAAACAGCTTCCTTATCGGGCTGAAAAAGGTCAACATGTTCTGGTGTCCACTCGGCCAACATAAATGCTCCGGAGGCCGGTATCTCTATACTCCGGGTGGTTTGCAGATCTCTATTCCCCTTTTTTAAAAAACAAAGATTGATTTTTGTCGCATTTAGTACTTTGGCATACTCATCGTGCCAGGCATTTCTTGGAATGATTGTTAGCCGTGGATGAACGTTTAAACATTTTTTCCAACTCTCGCCCCAAACCGTTACCGATACTCCATTCTCAACTAAATAGATTATAGAATCAAATCTTTCCTTTTCCCAACTGCCGATGAACCCAACATCAGCGCACATACTATCCAACTCAGTGGGCAATAGATGTAATGGTCTATGAATACTGGGATCAAAGCCGTTGCCAATAAAGATAACATGCCGGGCACCCAATTGCTTTAATTCAGTTACGTTATAGGACTTTGTAGTGACGATCAAATCATACAGTGCAATTGCTTGAATAAAGTGGCCACTCACATTAGCTTTATTAGAATAATCATCGGGGCTATAAAAAACTAATCTGACCTTTTGATGCCTTCTTTTAACTTGCTGTAGTGTTGCTCTTGTTATCTCCAATCCTTTCTCAATCCAGCAAATATCAATAGTACTTAACGCTGAAATTTTTCTAAGTAGGCTTTCATTACTTTTCTTTAGATCAAAATAGCCTCCGGTTTTAATAGAGGCTTTATAAAAAAAAGAAAATAAAATGTTCGGAGAATAATAAGTAAGATCAAGCTCAGTAACCAAGTGTGAATTTTTTAAAATGCTTTTGATGGCATTTAATCTCTGCAGCGATGTACTCCCTTTCCACAAATAGCCGGCAAAAAGAAAATTCATTGAATAAAGACTTTGCTGATAACAAATTTCGTTTCAATAGGGTATTTCAAAAAATGATGGGGACTTGCTGCGTGTTCATATAAGATTTCAGTCTTCATCCGAAATGGAGGCATATCCAGAAACACACCAGATCCATACACTATTCTGGTTTCGGGGCCAGTATGTATATCAAAATTCGGCTTTGAAAATATTTTCAAAGGTACGTGTTCTGTCACAATCAGCTCCTCCACTCCTGTATTCTTTAGATTTTCTATCATTCGGATAATATCCTGATTACTTAAATGTTGGAGAACTTGCCTGATCAAGACAAGTCCCTTTGTAGCAGGTGGCAGCTCTTTTATAACATCAACACATAAAAACTTTATTTTTTCACTGGCATACAATTCATTATTTCGATTGATCACTACAGTGGCACCGTCAATACCCAGGTAGCGTACATTGGTCACACGTTGTAATTCTTTACCCACCTGAAAATCCCCACAACCTATATCAATGATTTGCGAAATGTTATTGTTAACAACATAAGAAGCGATAAAATTCAAATAGTGGGCTGAAGCAGCGAGCGAAGAACCCGCTCCAGAATTAGGCGAATCACCTGATCCCCATATTCCTTTTTCATAAATATAATCAAACATACCACCCAGATATCCCTCTGTGTTCTTTTTGTTTCTTGAGTTGAATAGAATTTTTTGAACAACCGGAAACCTGAGCAGCCATTTTTGATACGGTATAAACGACATAAACTTTTAGCTAACCTTAGAAATGGATATCTGACATCGTGGAGTGGATTTTTCTCTAATCTTCAGAATCAGCTCTTAAATTGACCTATCTTTAACGCAAACGCTATATTCCCTTTTGTTTTGGCCCAATAATATTGAGCCAATAAAGCGATATCAAGGATCCACTCTTTTACCCTTTCGGAAGCGTTTAGTTGAATGCTTTTTTGATCTAGCCTGGGAAAATCTTTTAACTCGTCAGGGAGTACACCCAAAAATTTTTTTGCCTTCAACCAACTCGGCCCGGCAATGGGGTGTATAAATCGGGTGCGATTGCGATCAAAACCCAACCATTTGTAGTAAAACCAATTGGCCGATACCTGATGGCTATGGCTCCAGGTTTGTATTTTTGTTTGAAGCTCTGTATCCGAATAAACGTAGGAAAGATGATAGCAAAGACCATTCAGTTTTAGACACTGGTTGTAAGGCGCATTGACCCCACGCTTGTCAACAAATTTCAAATCCGGGAAATCTCTTAAGTTAATCGCAAAGTTAGGGCAGTCTGAATAGATTGTCTTTTTAGTACCCCATATATTTTCACGCCCTACTGCCACCGTTTGTAGATTTTTCCAGAAATTAATCCATGGAACGTAGTAAAATGGGTAGGCAGGCTGTTGCAAAATACCCTGAATATTCTTTTGATACGCCTCCGGCAAATAGAATTCATCCGGATCTTGAACAATCAAATAGTCTATTCCATCTGTCCTTGCCAAATCAACGACTGCATTGCGCTGATCTTCTTCGCTATCCCAAACCCCTTGAATAATTTTTATCTTGTTTGAATAGCGAGACTTTTTGACGACTTCCAGGCTCGACTGATTCTTGTGCAGTTCGCGTGCCCGACTATTATATTTGCTAAACGGCTCTGGGCTATAACTTATGTAAATTGTGTTTACAAACGGAGCGCAGTTGTCGATGCATCGCGAAATTGTTCGTTCTGCATTAAAATAAAGCATTAAAACCCCGAATTTCATGATCGGTCAGTTGAAGAAGATGAATGCAGTAGATAAATCAATAACGATTGAAAATAGTCAATATACTTCTTACAAAAGGCTGCTTCGTAACCGAGTAAAATAAACAACTTACTCCCGATGCACATCCAAAACGCAATAGAAAAATCCGGAATCAAAAATATAATTAAATACAAATTACAACTCATTTTTGCAATGATCTATCACGGCTTGTCAAATAACCATTTATCGACTTCAAGTTCCAATTCACAGTACTCTTTATCAGAACAAGGCATTCAGAACAAATGAAAGATCTAAATGATAAATTAAACTCACTCAACCTTTTAAAAATCATTTGAGTAGTATAAGGTGCATCTGCATCCGGAATCTCAAATATCATACAATTAACACTATTCAGCCACTCAAGGTTCTCACTAAACAAATACCTTTCAGCTCCCTCGATGTCAATCTTAAGTATATCAATTTCACTAATCGAGTAGTGGCTTACCAAACCATTCATAGTAATTGTTTCCACTTTTCCAATCGGATCAGCACTACCCATTACGTCTGGCGAACTGACAAAAAAGGATTGTGGGTCTTCACTTCGCGAATAGAGACTAATATCATCATCGTTGCACCAAATTGCCTTGTTGATGACAGTAACATTAGGGATGTCCTGAAATGTTCTCAAAAGCAAACTGGAGTTGGAAGTGGATGCTTCTACCGCAAATATCCTCGCTTCCGGATAATGAATAAAAAACTTAAATGTCTCACTCCCAATATTTGCGCCTAAATCAATAATTGTTCGGATTGCCTTGTCATTTTCTGTAATATAATACCCCACAGAGTAGAAATGGGAAACAACACCATCCACCTTGCCTCGAAAATAGAACTTGTTCCGGCCAATTCTTAAACTCAATACTGAATCGGAGAAATGAAACAAACTAAACCACTATCGACTGGAAGTCGATAGGTTGTAAAAAGAATGAAATTCTTACTCCAGAATAATAGTGTCAGTATCAATGTTGCCAGGTTTACGGTGATGCTCAAGGTATTCTTGAACCATTTCATCTGTTATGTTGC
>JAJTGQ010000072.1 GCA_021299455.1 Flammeovirgaceae bacterium
AAAGAAGGTATACCCCAGACGTCTTGTTCATTCCATCTGCTGGAACCCTTTCAAATTGGCATATTCTTACACGCGAGTGGACGGGAATGATCACTTACAAACTGATGGGATACGTCTAATCGAATCGATGGGGATCGAATCTATCAATTGACATCGTAGTCTTTTCTTGTGCAACTAATTCTTTTACTAACATACCTGTGCCGGGACCAAGGCTTAACCCCATCATCGAATGGCCTGTGGCGATTACTAAGTTGTTAATTTTCTTTGATCGCCCAATATACGGAAGCCCATCGGGAGAACATGGACGCAATCCATGCCATATCTCTTCCTTCTTAGGAATCTCTACTTTCATCTCAGGGTAATACTTAGGAATTGAATCTACAATGCCTTGTATTCGGTTCATACTAATACTGTGATCGATTCCCGTTATTTCCATGGTGCCACCAAATCGAAGTGTATTTCCCATTGGGGTTACCGCTACTCGTGCTTCTAAGAAAATAGAAGGAATCCGGGTATTTTTTTGAACATTCTCTATCGTGAAACTATATCCTTTACCTGCTTGCATCGGCAATGACAAATTCAATTTAGTCGCTACCAACGCTGACCAACTTCCCGTGGCCAAAACAACTTCATCAAAATTAAACTCTTCGTTCTCGGTCTTTACTGACTTTATTTTGCCAGACTCCATAACAAAGTCGATCACTTCCGTTTTGTCTTTTATAACAACGCCTTTGTCCTTCAAGTATGTTTTTAGTTGATTCACGAAAAGCTGTGGAGTAACATGAGCATCGCCAGGAAAGTAAACCCCTCCCCTTACGTTTACTCGAACATCGGGTTCAAGTTTCTGAACTTCTTGGGCAGAAATAAGGTGAGCTTCAATGCCATGTGCATTGGCCAGTGCCGCTGTCTCCTTTTCCTCGTGTTCCGTTTCCCTAGTTTGATACAACATCAATAGTCCACGTTCATTATATCCAAAGTCGAATGGAAGTTCTGTCGACAGCTGCTTAAACATTGACTTGCTGAGTAAACTAATTTCTTTTAACGCAGGCGCGGATCTCTCAACATGTTCTTTCGTAGCACTTTTGTAAAAATGGTAGCCCCATTTGATAAGATCTCCACTAAGGCGAGGCTTTACATAAAACGGACTGCTTGAATTGAACATCCATCGGATGCCTTTGGAGATCATGCCCGGTGCTGCTAATGGAATCAGGTGACTAGGTACAATCATTCCCGCATTTCCAAATGAGCAACCATCTTTCATTTCAGATTGCTCTATGATCGTGCATTGATAACCAGCCTTGGTTAAATAATAAGCCGAACTTAGCCCAATAATACCACCGCCAATAACACCAGCTCGCATAGTCAATAGTGGAAGCGACAAGAAATAATGTTAATTGAATCGTTGGTTACCTCATAAACCAACCGGTGCTGCTGAGTTATTCTTCTTGACCATTTTCCTTGAAGGGAATGTTTCAATGGCTCTGGTTTTCCAATACCTGAAAAAGGGGATTCTGAAATGGCAGTAATCAAAATAATTATTCGAGAGGCTATTTTTGGATTTTTCTCTTTCCACTCATCCAATTGTTGTAAAGCCAGTGGACTAAAGAGAATCTTTCTCATTTAAAGTACTTCTCCTGAAGTTCAGCTAAAGTAAAAGGAACTCCCTCTCCTTTTGCCAACTCATCCATTGACTGATACAATTGATTTTTGTTGTTTTCGGTTGATAAGAGATAGTCGGTTTCAGTCATTGCATCTGAAACTATAATTTCTATTTCTCTACTTTGAAATGCATCTTTTATCGATTGAATGATGTTCTCCGAAAGTTCATTCGCTTTTAGTTTATAGGTTGTTGTCATAATTCAAATTTAACTTTTTTTTATAAAACTTGAAACCCGTATGCATACGGATCGTCATCGGGATCGATAGAAATTGTGTTGTGACCATAAATCTTGGCCCAGCCTTCCACACTTGGAATAATGGCCGGCTTTCCATGCAATTCAGTTTCTTCTTCTATGCGACCTATAAACTTTGAGCCGATGATGCTTTCGTGAATAAATTCATCACCCCGTTTCAGCTTTCCTTTTGTATACCATTGTGCGAGGCGAGCAGAAGTACCTGTTCCGCATGGCGAGCGGTCAATGGCTTTGTCGCCATAGAAAACTGCGTTGCGAGCCGTAGAACTAGGATCAATCACTTTGCCTGTCCATAAGATATGGCTACATCCGTTGATCGTTGAATCATCCGGATGGATAAAGGTGTGCTTATTATTAATATCTTGCCGTAGTTCTCTACTCCAGCTTACTAACTGATCGGCTGTATGGTGTTCTATACCTTTAAAATTTTGTTGCACATCAACGATCGCATAAAAATTTCCACCATAGGCCACATCCAAATTTAGCTCGCCCAAATCAGGGCAAGTAGCTTTTATGTTCTCTGCTGTCAGATAAGCCTTGACGTTTCTGATCTTCACTGACTTTACCTTTTTTCCTTCTTTCTTGTATTCAATTCGAACCAGACCCGCTGGCACTTCCAGATTTAGAACGCCCGGAGTTTTAGGAATGACCAAGCCTTCTTCAATAGCGATAGTAACAGTTCCTATCGTGCCATGTCCACACATGGGCAAACAGCCACTTGTTTCAATAAACAAAACGCCAACGTCATTTTTGGGGTCAGATGGGGGATATAAAATACTGCCACTCATCATATCGTGACCACGCGGTTCAAACATCAAGCCTTTGCGTATCCAGTCGTACTCTTTTAAAAAGTGCTGACGCTTTTCGCTCATGTTTTTTCCCTCCAACTTCGGTCCTCCTTCTGCCACCAATCGAACCGGATTACCACAGGTGTGAGCATCAATGCACTTGAAAATATTCATACCATCGTTGTTTGTTGATCGTTGTTGGTTAACCGTGCTTGCAAGCAACGACTAACGAACACCCAACAACTATTTCGTCCATGTATTATTAAACAGTCTCCAGATACCCAACGGATTTCCATCTTGCAATTCTTCCGGTAATAGTAAATTCGGAAAATTTTGAAAAGCCAAGGGCCTTGCGAAGCGCTTGATGGCATCTATTCCGACAGCCGTAAACCGAGAATCCGTTGTTGCTGGAAAGGGGCCACCATGATTCATGGAGGGGCAGACCTCCACTCCGGTTGGAACCCCATTGATAATTAATCTACCCGCTTTCTCAATCAACATATTAACCAAACTAGAATACTTAGCTATCTCGACCTCATCACCAAAAATACTGGTCGTCAACTGACCATTCAGGTGATTTACAACAGCGTGAAGCTCATTGACATCCCTGCATTTTACAATCAATGAAAAGGGGCCGAATACTTCTTCCGCCAACAAAGGATTTTTCAAAAAAATGGAAGCATGCACCGAAGCCACAAGAGGCTTGCCTTGATTTTCGGTAGCACTAGAACTGGATTGACCTTCAACCGTAACTCCTTTCTGTTCCAAAGTATGAGCTAAGCGCTTATTATAATTATCTGCAATTCCCTGATGAAGCATAATGCCCGGCAATGCATTGTAGATTCCCTCAGACAAAGATTTAATAAATCGATTTAGTCCATCATTTTCTATGGCCAAAATTAAACCAGGATTGGTGCAAAATTGTCCGACACCTTGCGTAATGGAGCCGACCAAAGCTGCTGCTGTTTTCTCAGCCTGTAGACCCAAAGTGTCAGGTAATAAGATCACGGGATTGATGCTACTCATCTCTGCGAAAACTGGAATCGGTTGTGCACGTTGACAAGCTAAATCAAAAAGTGCTTTGCCCCCCGCTAATGAACCCGTAAAACCCACTGCTTTTGTCAGAGGATGTTTCACCAATACCTGCCCTACTTCAAAACCATTTCCATGCAAGTGCTGAAATACACCCTTCGGCATTCCTGTTTTATCAATTGCTTTTTTGATGGCGATCGCGACAAGTTCAGATGTCGCAGCATGTGCAGGATGGGCCTTCACGATAACGGGACAACCTGCTGCTAAAGCAGAGGCCGTGTCACCTCCGGCCGTTGAATAAGCCAAAGGAAAATTAGCTGCTCCAAAAACTACTACCGGTCCAATCGGTACCAACATCTTCCGAATGTCGGGCTTGGGCAATGGAGTGCGATCAGGCAACGCGGTGTCTACTCTGGCTTCGACCCACGAACCTTGCTCAACCAGATCCGCAAACATTCGACACTGCCCGGTGGTTCTACCACGTTCACCAATAATGCGAGCTTCTGGCAGATTGGTTTCGCGCATAGCAGTACGCACTAACTCCTCTCCCAACGCTTCCATTTCGTCTGCAATGGCGCGGAGAAATTCTGCCTTCTTCTTTCCGTTGATGTTCTTGTAGGAAAGAAATGCAATTTGTGCTTCTTGTAAGGCAGCTTCTACTTGCTCTAACGTTGCGTCCATATTCGATTCAAGGATCAAGATTGATTTTTATAATTTGGGCCTCTTACTGATACCTTCTCGAATAATTTTTAAGATCCGTTCTCTTTCTTCTCCAACTAAGGTGAGCCGAGGTTTACGAACATGTTCTGAACCTATGCCTGCTTCCTGCTCTGCCAACTTAATGTATTGGACTAACTTCGGATGAATATCTAATTCAAGCAATGGAAGAAACCATCGGTAAATTTCCAGCGCCTCTGCGATCTTATTTGTCTTTGTCAATTTGTAGACCGCCACCGTTTCTTTTGGAAATGCACAAACGAGACCTGCCACCCAACCATGGGCACCCAGCATGAGCTCTTCCATGGCAATGGTATCTACACCGCACAAAATTTTAAATCGGTCACCGAATCGATTGATCATTCGTGTGACATTGGACACATCGCGGGTTGATTCTTTAACAGCTTGAATGTTCTTGTTTTCAACCAGCTCAGCAAACATATCCAACGTAACCTCAATCTTGTAATCGACAGGGTTATTGTAAATCATAATCGGCAAACTCGTTGAATTAGCAACATCTTTAAAATACTGTACGGTTTCCCGATGATCTGATTTGTAACGCATCGGAGGCAACATCATCAATCCTTTGGCCCCACACTTCTCAGATTCGTTGGCAAGTTTAATTGCTTCCCGCGTGCTACCTTCCGCTATGTTCATGATCACAGGCACTTTACCAGCAACCTTATCGACTGCAAATCGAAGCAACTCAAATTTCTCTTCATTACTCAATACACTGGATTCTCCTAGTGTGCCTCCGAGAATAATGCCATCGACACCGGCATCTAACTGGGCTCGTAGATTTTTCTCAAAGAGTGGCAGATCTAATTTATCCTCTTCCGTAAACTTCGTGGTAAGTGCCGGGAAAACGCCATGCCAATTCAAACTCATATCTGTCGTTTTAATTTAGACAAATATAGAAAGCTTGTAGATATGTTGGTTGATCAAAGAACGATCAACCTTCCCGCTTCAACTCAAAAATAGTAATCTCCGGAGGCATACCTACTCTGCCCGGATACCCTAAATACCCAAACCCCCGATTGACATACAAGTACTGATTATCTTCTTGATAGAGTCCTCCCCATTGCCTGTAAACGTGCTGGACAGGCGTCCAGGTGAAGTCGCCAATGTTTACACCAAACTGAGCGCCATGTGTATGTCCGGCAAACATCACATCAATATCTTTATAAGTTGGTCTCACCTGAGCATCCCAATGGGTAGGATCATGTGACAACAATAATTTAACGGCTGCCTCTTCTGTGCCAAGGTATGCTTTATCCAATAGGCCATGTTTTGAAAACCGTGTTCCCCAATTTTCAATACCCAAAATGGCAAGCTTCTCACCTCCCAGTTCCAAAAAGCGCTTTTCGTTCATCAACAGGTCGAAGCCTAATTCTTTGTGGGCTGTAATTAAATCATTGAAGTTCTGCTGCTTTGCTTCTTTACTAGCCCAACTCTTGTAATCTCCATAATCATGGTTGCCGGTAATTGAAAATACACCCATTGGAGCACGTAGCTTATTGAATACATCCATGTATTCTTTAACCTCACTCGATTCGTTGTTTACTAAGTCTCCTGTAAAAAATATAGTGTCAGGCTTTTCCTTGAGTATCATCTCTACTCCACCTTTTACAGCCGTCTTGTTCCAAAAACTACCAGAATGGATATCAGATAGCTGGGCAATCTTAATTCCATCAAATGCTTTCGGAAGGTTCGGAAGTTTGATTGCCACCTTGCGTATTCGGTAATCATGTGCCCCCGAAATAATGCCGTAGGCAAATGCACCTAATGGAACCGAAGCAGCAATCAAGGCTGTCTTTGACAGAAATTCAGACCTTGTGATTACTTCTCCTGTACTGGTGCCCGAAGTACCTTTTTGAAATAGCGAAATTATCCACCGTACTCCACGCTGAAGATCATCAATAAACAAAAACAGTATACCTACTATCTTGGAAAAGTAGGTAGCTACTATGCCCGTAATAATCCAGTTGCGAAAATTAGAACTGTATCGGTAAGGATCATCAAACGTCCACCAAAAAAGCGCCAAGACGCATAAAATAGTTGGAATCCAAAATCCAAAGCGAATAACTTCTTTCCAAAGGGGTGACCAATTCTTACTAACAACCAATACTCCCTGAAAGAAATAATAGTCGATCGACAAGAAGATGAAGATAAAAATGAAAATTGTCATGAGTCGTTTACTCATAAAGCAAAAAGCATCTTGCAACAGAGTCGTAAGATGCCACAATAATATTTTAAGTAACCTTCAATTAGTGTATCTCTACAGGTGCGGCCACAGGTAAGACTTCCACCATGTTCCTTTTAAAAACCTTCATTTTCAATTTTGCAATTAACAAGTACATAACCGGAACTAAAAACAAGGTTAGAAATGTACCGAAGATCAAACCAAAGATCATTGTCCATGAAAGTGGTCCCCAGAAGGCAACGTTATCGCCACCAAAATAAATGTGTGGATTAAATTCAGTGAACAAGGTTACAAAGTCGATGTTCAAACCAACGGCCAACGGAATCAATCCGAGTGTTGCCGCCATTGCCGTCAATAAAACAGGCGTCATACGGGTTTTGGCTGCTTCGGCTATTGCCTCGCGCAACTCCATGCCTTGTGCTACCAACAAATCGGTAAACTCTACCAACAAAATACCATTGCGTACCACAATTCCCGCCAAGGCCATCACTCCCACACCAGACATGACAATGGAGATTTCCATTTTAAAGAGCGAAAAGCCAATTAGCACACCAATGATACTGAACAGAATTTCTGCCATGATGATGATCGGCTTGCTGGTGGAATTAAACTGAGTTACTAATATCATAAAGATTAATCCGAAGGCTAGCACAAAAGCGACAACCAAGAAGGAGGAAGTCTCTGCTTGATCTTCTTGAGCACCTGTCATTTTAATAGTAACTCCTTCTGGGGATGGAAATCCCGAAAGTTTATCAGTAATATCGGCCACAACATTATTGTCATTAAAACCACCCAAAACATTTGAAGAAAGTGTAATCACGCGTTTTTGGTTAATCCTGCGAATACCTGCATAACTATTAGAGTATTCTGTTTTCGCCACGGCCGAAATCGGGACTTGGCGGACTTGACCTCCCATGCTCATATCACGATAGGTCAAAGGCAAATTCATCAAGGTATTGATATCATTTCTATATTTTTCATCAACGCGCAGAGTGATTTCGTAATCATCATTCTCATCGCGGAATTTTGAAACTTCACGACCGTTGATGGCAATATTTAATGCCTGCCCAATCTGCCCAGTAGAAATACCTTCACGGTTTGCTTTCTCACGATCAATAACTACCAAAATCTCAGGTTTATCACTTTGGAAATCTGATTTTAACTCTTCAACACCGGGCACTTGAAGCGAATCTAAGTAGCGCTGTAAGTGATCGGCAGTCGAAACGAGTACACCAAAATCTTCAGAGGCAATTTCAATGTTAATTGGTTTGCCTGTAGGTGGCCCGTTAGCTTCCTGATTGACAGAAATTTCAGCACCTTTAACTCCCTTTACTGCTTCCCTTATCCTATTTAAGTATTCTTTGGTCGATTGACTATTGCGCTTAGAAAACTTAACAAAGGCAACAGAAACTTTACCTAAATGTGGCTGTGGTTGGGTACCAGAAAATGGATCTTCAGAAGCACCGACTGCCACATTTGTAATAATTGACTCAACTAAAGGATTGTCTTTACCAACGACTCCAACTACTTTTTTCTCCACAATTGCAGTTACAGAGTCTGTTATCTTTTGATCGGTACCAATTGGCATTGTCACATATGCGAATATGAAGTTTGGATCACCTTGAGGGAAGAATACAACAGGTGGGTTCCTCCATATGGTAAATGCAATTGAGAGCCCAAATAAAACTATAACGCTTACCACAACCCAAATAGGGCGATAGGCAATTAAAAATCTAGCGATAATCTTTTTATAGCCTTCTTGAACGCCAGGCCAAAAATCTGTTTGAAAGTGGGAGATAACCCGCACCAAATAAAAATGATACAACGCATAAATACCAAACATAAAGATGGTGAAGTTGCCCATGCCATACCAACCTACTACATAGCTCATCAGCGCTAAAGAACCCATGACGATGGCCGTCACTTTAAACCCACGGGTGATCTTGCTCTTGTTTTCATGATCGTGATTGTGCTCGGTCATAAAATCTGCAGCAAACACCGGATTGATGATATACGCCACCAACAACGAAGCCAACAAAGCTACAATCAAAGTAACGGGCAAGTACACCATAAACTTACCAATAACACCCGGCCAAAACGCTAATGGAATAAAAGGGGCTAACACCACCAATGTACCCGACAATACAGGCAAGAAGACTTCACCCGCAGCAATTTTAGCTGCTTTGCGGATCGGCACCTTTCCATTATCAAAAACACGGTGCGTGTTTTCAATCACCACAATGGCATCGTCCACTACAATTCCTAAAGCTAATAAGAATGAGAATAATGTCATTAAGTTAAAGGTGTAGCCTAAAGCTGGAAAAACTAAAAATGCTATAAAACTTGAAATGGGAACCGACATGGCAACGAAGAAAGCATTGGTGGCGCCCATGAAGAACATTAAAATAATAACCACTAACACGAAACCAATAATGATAGTATTAATCAAGTCATGCAGCGTAGTACGCGTGTTCTCCGATTGGTCGGCCGTGATGGTAATATCAGTTCCTGGAGGAAGTATGTTTGCTTTGAAATCCTTTACCACCTCGTTGATTTGATCGGAGGCAATCACCAAGTTCTCGCCACTTCTTTTAATCACATTGAGTGTGATCACATTTTTACCATCCAAACGCGCGTAGCTTTCTTGCTCTTTGTGAGAGTCTATCACTTGGGCAATCTCTTTCAAATAGATCTTGCCTCCTTTGGTTGACCCGATGATCGTGTTCGCAATCTCATCTGCGGAATTGTATTCACCGTTCACCGTCAATGAACGCTTCATGCCACCAACGGACAATTGACCGCCTGGTATGACAACGTTTTCGGATCCGATTGCTTGCTGCACATCATCTAAGCTCAACCCTGCGCCTGCTAGCTTGAACATGTCAATGTTTATCTGAATTTCACGTGTAAGAGCACCTACAATTTCTACTTTCCGTATTTGCTTGATGCCTTCAATGGCATCCTGTAGCTGCTCAGCATATTTCTTTAGCGTAGTCAAATCGTAATCGCCAGAGAGGTTGATATTCATGATGGGTTGAGCAGAGAGGTCAATGTCGATTACTTGTGGATCCTCTTTCAAATCGGTAGGAAGCTTAGACTTGGCACGATCTACAGCATCCTTCACATCTGTCTTAGCTTTATCTACATTCACATCTGTTTGAAACTCGATGATGATACTGGACACGCTCTGCACCGAACTGCTCTTTATTTTTTTCACCCCAGCAATTGCCTTGCATTCCTTCTCTATCTCTTTGGTGATCAAATTTTCCATATCGGAAGGAGACGCCCCCACGTATACCGTTGTCACAATAATTTGAGGGAAAACTACCTCCGGAAAATTCTCTTTTGGTAAGCTTACATACGTGAACATACCCGCCAAACAGATGATGACCGTGGCCACGTAAATGCTTACCTTATTATCAATCGCCCAACTGGTGGGGCCAAATTCTTTTTCGATGTCTTTCATGTTTTCTCGATTCGTTAGTAAAAGAAGTCAGAAGATAGAAATCAGAATTTAGAATTTAGAACATAACGATTCTATATTCTAAATTCTGACTTCTATGCTCTCTTAGATTTTAATCAATTCACCATCATTCAACCCTTGGTACCCAACAGTAATAATCTTGTCGCCCGATTTCAATGTACTTACCTGAGCAAGATTTCCATATACGCCAATTACCTTAACGATATTCTTTTTGGCAACTAGTTTTCCGTCAACTGTCTCTGCGGTGTAAACGACTTTCTGTCCATTGATATCTTGCACCACATTCACGGGCACCACTATGGCCGCTGCTTCAGAATGAAAAATGAGCTTTAGCTCGCCAGACATGTTGGGGCGAAAATCGTTGTTGCTCGCCAATGCAATTTCAACAGGAAAGGTGCGAGAAAGTTGATTGATGGCCTTTCCAACGAAGGTAACTTGACCACTCACTGACTTGTTCAAGTCGCCAAAAGCAATCTGCACTTTATTTCCTTTCTTAACATCGGTCACATATGCTTCGGAAACATTTGCAATGAATTTCAATCGATCGCTGCTTACTACGCGAAAAGCAGGAGCACCAGGCGCGGCATTTTGTCCAATCTTTACATCAACAGCATCAACCGATCCGCTAATAGGCGACTTGATGAGAGCCATATCTAACTGTTCCTTGATAGTTGCCAATCTGCGCTCCAAACTTTCTTTGTTATTCTTTGCTTGAAGATATTGGACTTCAGTTCCAATTTTTTGATCCCAAAGATTTTTTTGACGATTATAAATGGTGGTAGCTAAATCTAACCCTGATTTTACCTCTTCCATTCCACGCAAGGTGAGCGAGTTGTCAATTTGTGCAAGCGTTTGTCCTTTAGAAACAACATCTCCTTCACGTACAAATACTTGTGTTATGATACCCATCGTCTTAGCACTCACTAAGATATTATCCACGGCTTCGATAGCTCCTTGCGTGGTGATGTAGTGATCAAAGGGACGTGCTGTTAATTCAATAACTCCAACTTCTTTTGAGCGCCTTGTTCCGGATTCCGAGGCTTTTGTATCTACTCCTTTTTCCAACTCACTAATCCGTGTGGCCAACTCGGCCTGTTGTGCCTTTAAGTCTTTCAACTGTGTTTCTTTGTCTTTTGAAGATCCGTTGCAAGCAGCAACTACAATAGCTATCACGAATAGGGCTAATAGTTTTGTGTACAATTTTGATTTCATATCGGTGTGTTTGTGGGTTTTAATTTTTTGATGGAGGAACTAATTTGCCGAACGCTTTATCCAAATCTACTTTGGCAATCATGGCATCGAACATGGCAGAGTAATAGTTTGTCTGCGCCTGGCGTAAGCTGTTCTCTGCATCTACAACTTCCAGATTTGAGCCAACGCCTTGTTCGTATTTTATCTTGGTTATACGGGCTACATTGTTGGCCAAATCCATATTCTCATTTTGAGCACTTAGCGATGTAATCGCATTTTCAAAATTAATCGAAGCCTGCTTGATCTGAAGGTCGATCCCTTGCTTCAAGTTTCTGAAGCCATTTTCGACTTTTTTCAGTGTCAATCTTTCTTGCTGAATTTTATAATGCTTTTGAAAGCCCCCAAAGAGTGGAAGGTTTAGTGAAACACCAAAAAGAGAATAACCATACCACTTGTCGGGCCCAACCTGACCGTTATCAGAGATATTTGAGGACGTAGAAAAAACCCCGCCAATATCAGTTGACTGCGTGAAATACCCTAAATTGGCAAAAGCCGACAGAGTAGGAAGTGCGCTCGCATACTGATTTTTTAAACTAAGTGCTTGAAGACGTTGGTTCGCTTCTAATACCCGATAGTCAGAACGGGTTTTGTAGTCCCAACCTTCTTTATAACCCACTAAATCTAAATCTACTTTTGCATCGGCTATCTTTCCTGCCACTTCTAGCGGTTGGTCAAGTGCATAGTTCATTTGAAACTTCAGCAGTTCAACACTCAAATCCCGAATCCTTAAAAAATTATCTCGCTCGGTTTTTAGATTATTATAGGCCACCCGAATTCGGTCTACATCAATTCCTTCTGCGAATCCGTTTTTATTCAGCGCTAACGTGTTTTTCAATAATGAATCGAGTCGCGAAATATTGTTGTCAAACAATTCAGCTCGCTCCTGATTAATCAAAACAGAATAGTAAGCCTTCGTCACTTGTTCAACTACTTGTTCTTTTGTCTGAATCGCGGTCTTAACGGATAAATCCTTATATGCCTTGGACGCCTGAAGGCCAACGATATAAGAACCACTAAAAAGCAATTGGTTTACATTAATACCTGCATCACCGCTACTTTTCAATTGAAAAAAGTTCTGAGAGGCAATCACGTCATTGTCGCCAAGCCCGGGCAAAAAATTAGGATAGTCTGCGGCAGGCAGATTAGAAAAACCGAATGCCCTTTGCTTTGTTGAAAAAAATCTTCGTAGGTTCTCGTTGTGTTGGACTGAGATGCTCCCGTCTACTTGAGGTAGCCCAAGAGCTGCCGTCTCCTTTACTTTGGCCGCTGCGATCTGCTGATCAATTTGGGCATTCTGCACATTCACCGAATTGATCAACGCATACTCAATACACTGTTCCAATGTAAAGGAAGAAGGTGTTTGTTGCTGTGCTCGTGCACCACCGGCCGTAACAAAGGCGATGGCAATTAATAATTGTTTATAAAACTGATTCATTCTTATAGTTGGTTATGGGTGTTATTGAATTGTATTTGTATCTCTGATAAAGCCTTCTTCCTTTGTCAGTACAAAGGCCGTAAACGAAGTGATCGAAAAACTGCGACTGTACTTCAACAAGGTTGTATTTTTCTTTTGGGAAATGTTGTTCGTCAAAAGCCGCTTCAATAAGAACTAATCGGCTGATGGCTATGACTTCCGGATTGATTTCAGGGCGAAAGTAGCCTTCATCAATACCCTGCTTAAGATTTCTAACGATGGAGCGCATAATGAAATCATTCTTGTGGTTAAGCCACAGCGCCCATGACTTTGGGTGAAATTTCTGTAAATCAAAAAGAAGCGATGGGTTCATGTCTTCCATATCGCACCGCAACCGAACTGAAATCTTATTGAGCTCATCAATGGCATTTTCAGACGCAGCTGTGATTTCAAGGTATTCACGTTCCTCGCGCGCCATGTGGGTTTGCGACATTACTGTCACAAGCTCATCTTTGTCGGCAAAATGCTGGTAAAGGGTTTTTTTTGATACCGCCAGTTGTCTCGCGATATCGTCCATGGAAACACTTCGGATTCCATACTTCATGAAAAGTGCTTCCGCTCCGGCTAAAATTCTACTTTTTGTCTCTTGTTCTTCCATAATCGGGTGCGAAACTAAGGAAACTTTAGATATTACAAAAGTTTCCTCGGTTTCCCTCAACGCCATTTGCAGCTCAGGGTTGCAGTTTTACAAACTTTTTTTTGAAGTTTTTTTGAGCTTATTGCATCAATCGATTGAAACGCCTGCATTGCCGGCAGAACTTCCAGATTTAGGTGAACACCATTTGTCTTTCATTTTCGCTTTGAAACGTTCACGCTCCTCGGGTGTCATCCCTTGCCATTTTTGTTTCCAGTAACCTCGCCATTGGCCGTTGTGGCGATGTCCGCCTTTGCCAAAACCCGAAAACAATATTTTGCTCAAAACCAGCAAACCCAGGGTTTGCCAAAAGTCTATTGCCGGTCCATGAAACAAATCAGGTACCAACCAATTCCATAGATACATCGTCACAAGTGTAAAAGCAGAAACCGCCAACACACCCAACACCACCATTCCTCCAATCCACAATCCTTTTTTCATAACTCTATCTTTTTAACTTTTTAATTAACATCTTCAATCTATAGAATTCAGAATTTAGAATTCGGAATTCAGTTTCAATAAGATCATTCTGTATTCTGTATTCTAAATTCTATCTTCCAAATTCTTACTTTCAAACATTAGCTCACCACATCATCATAAAACCGTTGCAATCTCTTGCGAAGTGCGAGTATCGCATATCGCTTTCTGGACAGCAGCGTATTGATTGACACACCCGTTTCGTCTGCTATCTCGCGAAAACTTTTTTCCTCCATTTCATTTTGGATGAAAATTTCTCGTTGATCTGCCGGCAATTCAGCCAGTGCATCGGTGATCTCGTCCCAAATGGCCTCGCGCAGAAGTGTTGACTCTGGAGTATTGTCTAGATCAGGCAGAATATCCTGCAAGGTCAATGGTACATCATCCTCCCTACCTGAGACCAATTCAAAATCCGTGCGCTGCGGACGTGAAGCATCTCTGCGATAACGATCAATGATTTTATTGCGGGCAACACTATAAAGCCAGGAAGTAACGCGATCCAACGATTCAATGGTCTCGAACCCAGAGACAAACTGAAAAAACACATCCTGAAGGATATCCTCCGCCTCTTCCACCGATGACACTCTACTACGGATGAATCCGAGCAGCTTGTCTTTCTCGTTCAGGAATGTGTTTTCTTTTATTTGTTGCATCGCCAAATCCATCTGCCGCGCCAATTTTTACCATAGACGGCAAACCCTTTCGTATTATTTTACAAAACTGTAAAAAAGAATGCGCAAGTAGTCATCGGCAAAGTGACTACTTTTGAAGCTTGGAAAACGTCATGCATATTTCATACGCGAATTCGCAGCTCTCATACACCAAAACGGGTGCTGGCAGTGCGGTTTTAGTTCTTTTTCACGGTTTTGGCCAGAATCGAAACGCCTTCCACCAGTGGGAAGAAGCATTAAAGGATTCTCATACACTTTACTCATTCGACTTGTTCTTTCACGGAGCCAGTCATTGGAATAGCCGAAGCCCTGTAGAAAAAGACGATTGGAAAGAAATCATGCTTTTGTTTTTAGAAAAAGAAAACATTAAAAAATTTGGTGTAGTTGGATTTAGTCTGGGTGGAAAATTTGCGATGATTACTGTAGAAGCTTTTCCATCTAAGGTAACTGAGCTCACGCTGCTGGCGCCCGATGGAATCAAGACCAGTTTCTGGTATAGCCTCGCCACCTACCCTATTGCAGTGAGAGCTCTTTTTAAAAGCATGATACTTCACCCCAATCGCCTTTACAGACTGACAAAAATTTTGAGACGACTAAAAATAGTGGATCAAGGGTTGTTGCGTTTTGCGGAGTCTCAGATGGATACAGAAGAAAAACGGAGACGTGTTTACTTTGCCTGGGTCTATTTTAGGCACCTAAAACCGGATCTGAACCAACTCGTATCATTGCTTAACCAACATGCCACATCATGTAGGCTTCTGATTGGCAAGTACGACAAGGTGATTCAAGCTGAAAACATGAAGACGTTTGTAGGGAAAATCAGAAAAATACAGTTTGACGTAATAGACGCGGGGCACAATGACCTAATTCCAAAGTCTGCTATTTACCTCTCAAAATGAATGTAAAATTGCAGGTTTCAACAATCGCTAAAAGGCGAAATGATAGCCCACACTTATGTTTACCGGCAGCGGCTTTGTTAACCCTGTGACGGTACTGCTATTCTGCAGCGAGGTGAAATCCCGATCAAACTCAGAAGAGCGAAACGCTACCACCAAACCAAAGAGCCAATAGTTGGTTGGAGTTCTCCGCGACTTCAATTGAACGCCCCCGCCCAATGAAAACCCATTATACAATTTATTATACTGAGATGCCCCAATTATAGCTATTGCCGCATTATAGCCATAGATCAAATTAATATAGGGAGATACCCTGCCGTCAGGGGAGGTTTTCACTGTAACTCCACCATTGACGCCAAAGCCGGCTATTACATACCCACCGGCCAAAAACACCCCCAAGTATTTGCTGGGTAAAACGGTGAGGCGTGCACCAAAACCTCCGTAGTCTATACCAAGGCCTGCACCAAAACGAAAGTAAGAATATTCTGACTCAGAAAAGCCAGAAGGCTTACTTATAACTAGCTTATCCTCCTCTGCATATTTACTTCGGTTGGCAACGACCACGTCTTTCGAAGCTGGGCGCAGCTTTATGTCTCTAATATATATCTGTATCCCAAACTCGTTTAAAAACCGCGCAACGGAAACTTTTTTTTGATACTCTATTTCACTTAAAAACGTGACCGAATAAATTTCGGTAAGGTTGAAGCTCCCAGCCTCGGTAAACAAAGACCGGCCTGAAACATTAACAATATCCGTACTAACACGTGTACTATCAACCAATTTAATCAATGTTGTTTGACCGCGTAATTCCAGATTGCTAATGAATACGCAAACAAGCAACATGGCCAGCCTCATTAATTCCCTATCCCAGTCCCTTAAATAAAAACTCATAAATGACACAGTAAAGGCTTCAAAAATAACTAGAATAATCCATCTATAAGCCTAAATTTGCGCTTTCAAAAAGCAAATGATTGTATTCTTTCGCTCATCATCCAATGTGATTTATTCCGTTGGCCATACCTCTCCTTTTACAACGTCCGATTTCGAAAAATTAACCTGGCTGTTTGGTGGTGCCAAACCACTTATTGACAAATCACTAAACGGAAAATTCATCGGTCCAAGAAAAGAAATGATCACCCCTTGGAGCACTAATGCGGTAGAGATCACGCAAACCATGGGTATTTCTGGCATCGAGCGAATCGAAGAGTTCTTCGAGTCAACTTCAGTTGTACCAACCTATGACCGGATGTTGCAACACTTATACGAAACACTGGATCAGGAAATATTCACCATTCACCACACACCCGAGCCGATTCTCGAAATTAACGACATCAAAAAATACAGCGAAGAAGAAGGACTAGCCTTAAGCGAAGAAGAAATAGAATACTTGAAAGATGTCAGCTTTAAATTAGGAAGAAAATTGACCGATAGCGAAGTGTTTGGCTTTTCACAAGTCAACTCGGAGCACTGTCGCCACAAGATATTCAATGGAACTTTTATTATTGATGGTGAGGAGAAAAAATCAACACTCTTTCAACTGATCAAAAAGACATCGAAAGAAAACCCAAACTACATCGTATCTGCTTACAAAGACAATGTAGCCTTTATCAAAGGTCCAAGGATCGAGCAGTTCGCTCCTACCCAACAAGATATTCCAGATTATTTTGCCATCACCGATTTTGATTCTGTCATTTCTCTAAAGGCCGAGACTCATAACTTCCCAACAACAGTGGAACCATTTAATGGAGCAGCAACCGGATCAGGAGGAGAAATTCGCGATCGACTTGCTGGAGGTAAAGGCTCGTTGCCGCTAGCTGGAACAGCTGTATATATGACTTCCTACTCGCGACTAGAAGTAAACAGAAGTTGGGAAAAGAATTTATCACCCAGAAATTGGCTCTACCAAACGCCCGCTGAAATTTTGATCAAAGCCTCTGACGGAGCCAGTGATTTCGGAAATAAGTTTGGGCAACCACTGATCTGCGGAAGCTTGCTGACTTTTGAGCATATCGAAAACAATAAAAAATTTGGTTACGACAAAGTGATCATGCAGGCGGGTGGTATTGGCTTTGGAAAAGAAAAAGATAGCCAAAAAGAACACTTGCAAGCGGGCGATCAAATTGTGATGATGGGTGGTGATAACTATCGAATCGGCATGGGAGGGGCTGCTGTATCATCTGTTACCACGGGACAGTTTGCCAACGCACTCGAGCTAAATGCAATTCAGCGTTCCAATCCGGAAATGCAAAAGCGTGTGATGAATGCGATTCGCGCGATGGTAGAGTCTGACAATAATCCGATCGTATCCATTCACGACCATGGAGCAGGAGGGCACTTAAATTGTTTCTCTGAGCTACTAGAAGAAACAGGAGGCACCATTGAAGTCGACAAAATTCCAGTGGGAGATCCAACTCTTTCCTCGAAGGAAATTATCAGCAACGAATCGCAAGAACGGATGGGAGTTGCCATTCACCAAAAAGATGTAGATGCACTGAAGCGGGTATCGGATCGCGAACGAGCTCCCATGTATGTAGTGGGCCATGCAACAGGTGATCATAAATTTAAATTTGCCGGGGCTAACCATTCGATCAATCCGGTGGAATTGGAGATGAATCATTTGTTTGGTTCTTCGCCAAAAACTATCCTTACTGACAAGACAACAGCAGCTGATTTTTCTGATATCCTTTACGATCCCACCAAGCTGCAATTTTATATTGAACAAGTTTTGCAATTAGAGGCCGTTGCCTGCAAAGACTGGTTGACCAACAAGGTAGATCGATCAGTATCTGGGAAAGTAGCCACCCAGCAAACCTGTGGCCCCATTCAACTTCCGTTGAACAATGTGTCAGTAATGGCGTTGGATTTTTTGAGCAACAAAGGCATTGCAACTTCCATTGGACATGCACCCGTTGCTGCACTGGTTGACCCCGCCAAGGGAAGTAAATTGGCGATAGCAGAAGCATTGACTAATTTAGTTTGGGCACCACTAACACACGGACTTAAAGGCGTATCGCTTAGTGCGAATTGGATGTGGCCGGCAAAAAATGAAGGGGAAAATGCACGCCTCTATCAAGCGGTGGATGCCGTCAGTCAGTTTGCTTGTGCGTTGGGCATCAATATTCCTACAGGGAAAGATTCACTTTCAATGACACAAAAGTATCCGAAAGGAGAAGTAGTATACGCACCCGGAACAGTTATCATTTCTGCAGTGGCAGAAGTCAGTGATATCCGCAAAACAATTTCGCCCGCATTGGAGCCAATTGTAGGATCACAACTCATCTATGTTGATTTCTCAAAAGACGATTTCAAATTGGGAGGCAGTAGTTTTGGTCAGGTGGCAAATCAACTTGGCAAGGAAGCCCCTACCGTTAAAGATGATGCCTATTTCATCAGGGCATTTGAAACAATTCAGGCATTGATTGATGAGCACCTAGTTCTTGCCGGACATGATATTTCTTCAGGCGGATTGATCACAACGCTGTTAGAAATGTGTTTTCCTACTTTGAACAGCGGTATTGATTTAAACGTTGACACACTTGGAAATGATTTAATAAAAATACTTTTTTCTGAGAACCCAGGAGTTGTCATTCAAGTTAACTCTGAGCAAGTATTACAAGTCTTAAAAAATCAAAACTTAAGGTACTACATCATTGGTACTTTGACCAACGACTACCAACTGACTATCTCAACTTCAACATTAAACCCCGATAGCTATCGGGGTCAACATTCAACATTCAACATTTCCGAATTAAGAGATACCTGGTTCCACACCTCCTACTTGCTTGATAAAATCCAACGGCCAAAAGGTCACGCTGAAAAGAGGAAAGCGAATTTTAAAAAGCAACCACTCTCCTACCAATTTCAATCGGGTTTCGATGGGAAGTTCTCAACCTATGGAGTCGATCCCAAACGAAGAACCCCATCTGGTATAAAAGCAGCGATCATCAGAGAGAAGGGAGTGAACGGAGATCGCGAAATGGCCTACGCACTTTACTTGGCTGGCTTTGATGTGAAAGACGTCCACATGACCGATCTTGTAGCAGGCAGGGAAGATTTAAGTGGCGTGAACATGATTGTGTTTGTGGGTGGCTTCTCAAATTCCGATGTGCTAGGTTCAGCGAAAGGTTGGGCGGGTTCATTCTTGTACAATCCGAAAGCAAAAGCTGCATTAGACAATTTCTATGCGCGACCTGATACATTGAGTTTAGGTGTGTGTAATGGTTGTCAGTTAATGATGGAATTAGGATTGGTCTATCGTGAAATGCCAATGGCCGATCATCCTAAAATGCATCACAACGGTTCCGGTAAATTCGAATCAACCTTTATTACGATCAGCATACCAAAAAACAATTCAGTTATGCTCTCCAGCTATGAAGGCGCACAACTTGGTGTTTGGCTGGCGCATGGCGAAGGGATGTTCAAATTAAAAAACCAATCCAACTATAAGATTGGCGCAACCTTTACCTATCCCGAGTATCCGGGTAATCCAAATGATAGTGAACACTCAGTTGCTTCTTTGTATTCGACAAACGGAAGACATCTGGCAATCATGCCACATATTGAGCGCAGTTTATTTCCCTGGAACTGGCCTTACTATCCTACGGACAGAAAACAACAAGACGAAATTTCACCTTGGTTTGAGGCTTTTGTAAATGCTAGAAAGTGGGTGGAGAAAAAAGTATAAATTCTGAATCTACCTGCCACAAATTTCTTTGTAAGAACAATACTCGCATGTCTTAATTTTTCTTGTTTGGTCAAATGGTTGTTTGGGGTCAAATAATTCAGTTAACAAAACAACGAGGCTATTTTCAAATTCCGGCAGGAGATATTTGACATCCTGGATAGACTCACCTTTCAAGTTGAGGCCATATTCAAACTGGTCATTGAAAATCTCTTTTCTGTTGATGAGGCCCGGTTGAAGTTTAACTTTTGAATTTCCCTTCACCCGATCGTATACCCAGGAATAAAACAGCGCTTGAAAAGCCGCTTTGTTTCTCTTATCGTCATCACGATCAAACAAAGAAGTAATTGAGCTAAAGGAATTCTCGTCCTTTCCAGTTTTATAGTCTATGATACGGACAACATCTTCCTTTCGATCCACACGATCTATCTTGCCACCCAGTAGAATAGTCAGTTTCTCATTAATAGGAAAAGAGGTCTTAAAATCTTCCTGTTCCAGCATGTCGATAAAAAAAGGCGCATAGAGTTCATCTTTTCTCAACACGTGATCGGCCATCTTCTTCACCATCTCGTTGACCACTAATTGTTGCCCTTGGTATTCTACTTTCTTTTTGTCGTTTAACTTAAAGTGCTTTCGATAGGCTCGTTCAACGAGCAGGTCTAACTTTTTAGGTAAATCATTGAAATGTTCTGCACCTACCTCACCTACCTCACCTACCTCCCCTATCTCATCATTTGATTTCAAATCCGAATAGAAAAACTGCATCACGTCATGAAACAGATTACCAAAAATGCGGGCATCAGCTTCCTCTTCGACCTCTTTCTCTTCTTTCAATCCAATCAAGTTATTGAAATAGAATTTCAGGCGGCATTCCAAATACACATTCAGCGCTGATGGAGTCAGTTCTTTGGTCACATATCGTTGCAATTTCTCCATCACGTTTAAGCCCTTCTGTAAAGTGATTGTAGATGGCTGACGTAAAGAGATAGAACTGTATAAAATCTTTTTTGTGTAGGGCCATTGAGCCTCATAGATGATCTGATATAAGTAACGACTCATCTCTCCGCTGCCGAGTACATCAGGTTCGGTATTGTAGTATAGACTCACTTGCTCACTCCGCTGCAATAGTCGGTAAAACAAATAACCGTACATGGCGTCTTGGTGGGTATAAGTGGGTAATCCATACGCCTTCCTAATAGAATGCGGTAGATAAGAGCCTTGGCGTGGTGCGGCTGGCCATAAGCCCTCATTCAATGACAACACATGTACGTGTTTAAAATCTAAATTGCGTGTCTCCAACACACCCATAATTTGAATTCCCTTCAATGGCTCTCCGCTAAACGGAATCTTCTCAGATCGGGCGATCTGCCTAAATAGCTTTTGAAGCATAGCCAACTCCATTGGCTCATCCGCAGCGAGTTCTTGCAGTTTTGTCAAAATACGATGAAAGTAAAATGCAAACTCTTTATCCAACATTCCATTGGATGGAGCAGTGGCAAAAAGAGTAATCACGTCAAGTAAATAGGGAATGAAATCGCCCTCATTCACTATTCTAAAAATCGATGCAAGCACTGTTCCCTCTCCTTCAAAAACATGTTCATCCAGGTGCACTTGATTACGACTCGTAATAAACTTTTTCAACGCGGCAACTTCTCCCCCAGCCATTGAATTGAGGTAGGGATGGTTAAGAACAGCCATTACACCTTTAAAATAAAATTCCTCTTTTCTTTTTGTTCGATGGAGGTCAAACAAAAAATCAATGAGCGAAAAGTAGGGTGTACTTATCAGCGGGAAGCCCATCGTTACATTGATTGATGAAATCGCAGATGGCAGCGAATATAAAAGAGGCATTAGCAAAGTCTCATCTGGCAACACAATTACGTGACTTCTTTCTTTATCAAGAGTACCTTGATCCACTAATTGTTGGGCTAATAATTTTGGTTGCCCGGCTTTCTGCGGTACACCATAAATGTTAATTTGCTTTCTTGATGAAAAATGGGAAGCTGGTCGTTCACTAAATGTTTTGCCCAACACCGGATGCTTACGATATAAGCGAAAGAAAGCGCCTGCTTCCCGATGTTCGGAAGAGACATAAAACTCATCTTCATCCCAGAACACTGAAGCATTTTGGTTTTCCACAAACCAGCACATCACCTTTTCCTCTGCAGTGGTCAACGCATTGAATCCCGCGAATATCATCTGCTTTTCAGCCGGAGGAATCGCGTTTGTTGCGAACTGTTCAGCCACTATTCGATGAATCATCCCTGAGTAGGCAGTTCCATTCAGCAGAAGGGATTCCCTGAATTCTTTGTACACCGGATACAGATTTTTCCAAAGTGATAAAAATCGATTTCGTGTTTCCTCTGTGCTAAACTCCACACTCTGCCAAAAGTCTTTCAGGAATACTTTCTGTTCTTCCGTCAGGTAGTCAAAGTATTGATCGACCTCTTTCAGGTTGCTGATATCGCGAAACAAAAACTCCGCATTGACCATGTATTTATCCAGTTCATCGAAATCACGCAGCAACATCTCTCCCCAATAGTAGAATTGATCTATCTTCTCATTACTGCCCGTTACTTTTTTAAAGGCTTGATAAAGCTTTACGATCGAAGTCAGTTTATCTACCTCTTGCAAAGTAGAATAACTGTTAATTAACTCTTCAATTGTGAGTATAGTTGGGCTCCATTTAGGGGAACTCAGATCCTTCGCCAACTCCTGTTTAAAATAAAGCGCAGCCCTTCTATTTGGAAAAACCACTTGGAGACGATCCCAATCCGGGTAATCTTTTTTAACGACATCAGCTATATCTTGTAAAAAACTCCTCATGTGCTCATTTTACTTCCACCCACCTTCTTTCCTCGAAATAAATTAAATACCCAGTCACCTTTTTCCAGCCCATCTGAGTCAACAGGAGAATATAGTCTTTTACTTGTGCTTCGTCCTTGGGAGAAGGAACTCCAGTTTTATAGTCAACCACCCAAACTTGATCTCCTTTTATTGCAACTCTATCTATTCTCCGTTCCAATCCGTCCGTTGTAAACAGTGATGCCTCCATTTTGCAAGTAGCTGCTTCATCAAAGCAAGATTGCAAAACGGGAATATCAACAACCCAATTAATCAATTCTTCCAATTCCAATTTCTCGCTATCACTTATAGTTCCATTTAATCTCGCATTGGCAATGACGGTAGAAACATCCTTTTTTGTTCTTAGTTGCGAGAGCAGGGTATGAAGAAAGATTCCATAATTAATTTTTTGCCTTTTCTCAGAGGGTGCAAAAAACTCCATACCATTCGCCCGAACTTGCAAACGATCTCTCCAAGGCGTAACGGTGTAGCTTTTTAATGAGATCACGCCATCCATCTTCTCTTGGCTTTTACTGACGATGTCAATCTCCCCCATCTCTAAAGTATTTTTCTCATCCGACCAATTTGACTTTAAGATTGCACTTTGCTCAATGGCTTTGTAGGCAAGCTGGCCAACATGAGATAGTTTTAGCTCTTTTTTCGGATCTATTTTTACTTCCGGAGCGAATGCTATCAGACCTAATTCGGCTCGAGTAAATGCAACATACAATAGGTTTAGGTTATCTAAATAAACCCTTCGCGTTTCCTCCCGATAGGCGTCTTTGAAAATAGTTTGCTCTAGCTTATTTACATAACGAACTGGAATAAATCCAGCGTCTGCAAAAAGTGGATGCTCTGATTTAAACCATAACAGCAATTCTTTGTTACTGTGCCCAAGTTCCCAATCTAAAAATGGAATGATCACATACTTAAACTGAAGCCCCTTTGCTTTGTGAATGGTGATAATTTGTGCGGCATTCACTCCGCCTGCCACTTGAATTGATTTTTTTTGGCGATTTAACTCCCACCACTCTAAAAAGGAAGTTACGTCACTCCTTTCTCTCTGCGAAAACTCTTGAATAATATCCTGGAATGACTGGACATAAACTATCTCTTCTGTGACGTTGCCTAAGTTGAAAATTTGAATCAGATTCTCCACCATTTCAAACAATGGAAGAGCTGATAACTTGTCGCGTTGGTGTAGAAAAGAGGTCGGAACCCATTTACCTAGTGATTTTGTCTTTGAGTCTGAAAATAGTTCATCCAACTCGCTGAAAGCCTGCACTGGCCACAACTTTTGATATTCATAAGCCAAGTGCGCACGGGCAATCTGATGGTCCGCGTTGCTGATGATCCTCAACGCATTGAGCAATACTTGCACACAGGACGCACGATCTACCATCAATGATTCATTGGACACTACGTCATACTGATAGTTCTTCTTCGCATTTGAAGAGGTGCGATACTCCATGAACCGACTGGCAATCAATTTCCCTTCTCGATTATCACGAACTATTAAAGCAATATCCTTGATTGCAACACCCTTTTCCTGCAGTTCTTCGACTTGTAACGGAAGGCGTCTCAAAGAAATTTCTTCAAATGAAACGTCAATTTCAGATTCTAAAAATTGAATCTTTACATAGCCTTTGTCAGGATCAACAAACGTTTTCTGTTGTACCTGCTTATAAGCTTCCTGAGGAAATGAACTCTCTGAGAGAGTAGCTATTAGTTGGGAGGCTGTCTCAAAAAGAGCGTTGTTGAAAGATACAATATTGCCATTGCTGCGATAATTGGTGTCTAAATCTTTAGTAGTCGTGAGCACATCGCTGATATCATTCTTCAACTGATTTTGCAAAATAGAAAGATCACCACCGCGCCAGCGATAAATAGATTGTTTGATGTCCCCTACGATCAGACTTGAATAGTTCTGAGCGATGCCGTTCTGGATCAATGGAAGCAAATTTTTCCATTGCAGACCAGACGTATCCTGAAACTCATCTAACAAAAAATGACGATAGAATGAGCCGACCTTCTCGTAAATGAACGAAGCATCTTGCTCTTGCATCAGCTTATTCAAAAACTGGGGAGCATCAGAGAGCAACATTACATTTTCGTCACTCAGGTACTTTCGCTGAGTGCGTAGAATATCAGAAAGCAACCCAAATGAATACAAGTTTTTAACGACTTGATCAATAGACAAATAAACTTCTATATTTTGTTGGATAAAATCAACCAACTTTGCAAGATCAGGCTGCCACTTAGATCGTGCCATTAATTGGACCAACGCAAGATTCTTTGATGACTTGTGCCCCCACTTTTCAGGATCGCCAATGACATCCGCAACCGTATTGGAAGGAAGAACTACTTCCTTGGACAGCTTTCTAATATACGAGTACAGTCCTTTAGATTTGCCTGTGAAGTCATCGGGGACTAATCGACTCTTTTCAAACTCCGCCATTAACTCTTTCGCTGTTTCGCTGACAGTCCGCTCTATAGAATACTTTTTCTCATTCAACCTTTTTCGAAACGTCTTGAAAAATGCTTTGTCATCCGTTACCTGTAGAACACCTTCCTCAATTAGCTTAAATTCCTCTTTCTCAATTAGCTTCGCAAAGTTGAGCAGCGCTTTTCGCACATCCCAGTCTTTTCCATCGACCAGTTTATCCATCGAGAAATCAATAACCCAGCCACGCAATTCAACATTGTCGCTTAATTGTGCCATTAGCAACGCGATCACTTCTTCTTGAACAGCAGCATTGTCTACTTCCAGTCGGAAATTGCCTAATAATCCTGTTTCTCGAGTAAACGAGCGAATGATCCGTTGAAAAAATGCATCAATGGTGTTAATCGAAAATTCAGAATAATGGTGCAAAAGAAAATCAAGAATCTCCTTGCTTTTCTTACGCAAATCGATTGGCGTTAACCAAATACCCGCTTTCCGCTGCTCTTCAATAATTTCAATCGCCAAATCTTGACTTTCTCCATTAGAAAAAGCACTTAGGTATTGAAGAATCCGGTCCTTCATCTCTTGCGTGCTCTTATTGGTAAATGTCATCGCCAGAATGTAACGAAAATAGTCGGGACGCTTTAGTGCTAAACGGATATACTCGCGCGCCAAAACCCGTGTCTTGCCGGAACCTGCAGACGAACGATAGATATGAAAGGGTTTTTCCAAAGGGCGACTTAAACCGCCTAGTTACGATTTTTTTGTTGGTTACGAAATGCTGGATTCCACTTTCAAAACAGCAAAACAATTGTTGAACGGGAGGATAATTTTCTTACATTCGAGAAGTCTATATATGCGAAAACTATACCTTTTGTGGCCTAAGCTGATCTATTCATTTCCTATACAGCTGTTGCTAAACAATTTTAGAAGAAACATCGTCCTGATGATATGCTGGGTGCTTCTTTTTGCCATGATGACGGGAAAATTTGGCAAATACCTTGGCATCCCCTATTTGTTCCTCGATCCAGAATATCTTAATCAAGTAAACTTCATGAGTTTTTTCTGGTTGGGCCTTCTTTCCGCAGGGTTTGCGATGGCTTTCCACATTACTTGCTATATCTCCGATGGACACCGTTTTTCATTTGTCGGCACCTTGCCTAGCCCCTTCCGCAAATTTGTTATCAACAACAGTATTATCCCAATTGTTTTTTTAGTCGTCTATATATACCAAGTGATTGTGTTTCAAATACACAACGAGCATTGTTCAACAGGTCAACTTATTTCCAGAATCGGTGGATTTTTGGTTGGATATGTTTTTATGACTTTTCTTTTTTCCCTCTACTTCAAGTTTACTAACAAAGATATCTTCAGGTACATGGTTTGCCGAATTGATGAAAAAATCAAAGACAATGTAAAAGTAGCTCGGGCTAGTGCGATGAAAAAACTTGACATTGCCCGCAAGAAACAAGTCCGGGTAGACCGTTATATAAGTAGTAACTTATCGATAAAACCGGTTGAAGATATCAACTTCTTTGATCGCGCTACGGTGCTACAGGTATTCGATCAAAATCATTTCAATCTCGTCATTATTGAACTTTTTATTTTCTTCATGGTGACGATTCTTGGAATCTTTAAAGATTACCCAGCCTTTCAGTTACCTGCAGCCGCCAGCTTTATGACTTTCCTGACTATTTTCGTTATGCTCTTTGGTGCATTCTCCTATTGGTTTGGAGGTTGGTCATCTACTGTGGGATTAATTGTTTTTCTAGTCATTAACTTTTTGGTGGGCGATGATTTCTTTTCAAAAAAATATCAGGCTTTTGGGATGGATTACAGTATGATGGCATCGCCATATAATTCAGCGGTGATTCAGCAGCAGATAGATAGCGCATCCATCGAACAAGACCGAGCAGCTACATTGGTTCAATTAGAAAACTGGAAAAATAAGTTCGTTGGGCAAGACAAGCCGAAGCTCGTACTATTGTGCGCAAGCGGGGGCGGTAAGAGAGCAGCCTTATGGACACTCAATGCCTTACAACAGGCCGATAGCTTGACGAAAGGTAAGTTGATGGAAAATAGTGTGCTCATTACAGGCGCATCGGGTGGACTGATTGGGGCCAGCTATTTCCGCGAACTGGTACTAAGAAAAAAACTAGGAGAACCTATACAACCCTACGCCAATATTCATCGTCAACGAATATCTACCGACAATTTGAACCCCCTCATTTTTAGCCTCCTTGCCAACGATCTATTTGTTGGATTTACGAAATTCAACTATGGTGGACTGTCTTATCAGCGAGATCGAGCCTACACCTTTGAAGATCAACTTAATCAAATTACCAAGGGGCTGATGGATCGACCTATTGTATCATACAATCAGTACGAAACGGCAGGTATTATCCCACTTCTAATATTATCTCCTACTGTCATAAACGATGGACGTAAAATCTACATCGCTTCCCGTCCCATTGGATTTATGAATGCAGAGCTTGAAAATTTTAGCGACTACAACACGGAGAAAGTGAGCGGAGTTGATTTTCATCGATTTTTTAAAGATCAAGGCGCTGAAAACCTCCGCTTTCTTTCAGCACTGCGGATGAGCGCCACTTTTCCATACATCACACCAAATACTACCCTTCCTACCGACCCGCCAATTCAAATGATGGACGCAGGCATCTCAGATAACTTTGGCTTGTCCGATGCGGTCAGGTTTGTGTATGCATTTAGGGAATGGATAGATGAAAATACCTCAGGTGTAGTTTTTGTTTCTATCCGCGATTCACCCAAACTTCATACCATTGCCGAAAAGAAGGGTCAAACTATCCTGGATGCACTTACTCAGCCGATTAGCTCTGTGTACAATAACTTTGAGAATTTCCAAGACATCACGAGTGACCTGCTCATCGGTCAGGCTCATTCTTGGTTAAAGGCACCTATTGACCGCGTGGACATTCAGTACCAGGCTGAAAGCTATGTAGACCTACTCCAAGGAATGGATAGTATTCGTCAAAACAATGCGCGAGCTTCACTAAGCTGGAGGTTGACAACCCGTGAAAAAGAAGGTATCGTTTCCAACATCAACTCCGAAAAGAATAAAATCGAATTGAAAAAACTCAAATTTTTGTTAAGCAATTGAGCGCATTACCGACTCAATAGCAATTGTTTGAGCGCACTTAAAGTGACCCTTCGGGCAGTCTTTAAATCCATGTAACCCGCAAGGACGACAATCCAATTTTTCTTTTGTTTCTATAACTGTAGAATTGCTCGACAAAGGACCAAAACCAAATGATGGAACGGTAGAACAATAGATCACCGTAACCGGTGCATTCATAGCCGAAGCAAGGTGCATGGGTGCCGAGTCATTCACAAAATTCATCTGGGCATCTCTCATCAGCGCTGCCGACTGTAAGAAGCTTAACTTACCCGCCAAATTGGTGACAGTTGAAATTCCAGACGCTAACCGAATTGATTCGCAAACGATATGATCGCTGGGAGCACCCAAAAGGAAAACTGACTTCACTTTGTGGTGAACACATTGAATTAGTTCAATCCATTTTTCAGCGGGCCATTGTTTTGTAAACCAAACCGAAGTAGGCGCAATACAAAAGTAAGATGATGTTTGATACCCCTTCACGAAATCGTAGTCGCTAACAGAAGGATAGAGACGAGGCATTGCGGCCTCACTATCCGTTAATTGTTCTATTAACTTTTGGTTACGTCCTATCTCATGTAGCTGACCGATCTGGTGTTCTATCTTAAAAGTAAATAAAAATGAGAGTGGATTTTTATCAAATCCAATCTTCGTTTTGGCACCGGAAAAAAGCGCGATAATACCTGTTGTTAAAAACCGCTGAATATTCAAAAGCACCTCATATTTTGCTTCCCGTATTCTCCGAATTAACAAAAACAGATTTCGATACTTGTTCTTCTTGTCAAAAACAATGACTTCGCGAATGAATGGATGATTTGCCAACAATGATTCATTTCCTTTTCTGAGCAGAAAATCGATAGTTGCATCGGGATAGAATTGATGAATTTTCTCTACGAGTGCCGTGGCCAAGATCACATCACCAATAAAAGCTGTTTGAATAACTAAAAAAGACTTCGGCCGCTCCACTACTTTTTATTTTCTGATTTATAGTAGGTGACAGCTTTGGAGATAATCTCGAGTGCAATTTCTTTTCCCTGAAACTCAGGCACGGTAACCACTTTGTTTTCAAGTTTTTTATAGCTCTCAAAAAACTCCTTCAGTTCTAACTTAAAATGAGCCGCCAATTCGCTGATATCTCTTAAGTGTTTTGTGTTTGCATCGTTTTCTGCGACTGCCAGAATCTTGTCATCGGCCAATCCCTGATCGATCATACGCATCACCCCTACCACGCGCGCTGGAACTAAACACAAAGGTTGAATAGGCTCTCTACACAAAATCATAATGTCTAGCGGATCCATATCATCACCCAGTGTCTGTGGTATAAATCCATAATTGGCGGGGTAGTACACCGCAGAGTAAAGAATTCGATCAAGCTTCAGTAAACCAGTTTCCTTATCTACTTCATACTTTGTTCTCATCCCGGTCGATATCTCAATAATCCCATTGACAAATTCAGGAGGGTTTGATCCGATAGGGGCTTCATGCCAAGGGTGTTTAATCATACTTCGGTTTTTGAAGCAAGGTAATAATAAAAAAAGTTGGCTGACAACTGGTGTCAGCCAACATCTTCCATGTTTACTGTATCGTCTACGACTTATTTTTTATCGTCCTTTTTATCATCCTTTTTCATGGCCTGCACAATTTTGTCACCATCCTTCAACCGTTTGGAAACAACCAGAAACGGACCCGTAACCACTTCCACGCTATCGGCAAGACCAGAGATGATTTCGATGTTATCATAGTCGCTGATACCTGTCTTTACTTCCACCATTTTCGCTACGCCTTTGTCATTGACAAACACCACTACTTTGTCTTCCTTTTTCTCGACCTTTGCTTTATTGTCTGACACTTGAGGTTTTTCATCATCATCGTCTTTTGGTGGACCGCCCTCTGTTTTATTGTCTTTTTCGGTGTTGCGGGTAGTCACTGCCGTCAACGGAACAGACAACACATTATCTTTCTTGGTCGTAATAATTTCCACACTGGCAGTCATCCCCGGGCGGAAAGGGAAACGATTTCCTTGTTTGATTAAATCTTCATAGGAAGAACGAAGGATCAATATCCGAACTTCAAATTCCGTAATCGCATCGGCCGAGGTTTTATCGCGAGCTGTATTAGCAATATTGGTTACAATTCCCTTAAACTGCTTTTCCGTGCTGGCATAAGAGTCTACATCGATCAAAACTGTGTCATTCAAATGAACCCGAACGATATCATTTTCATTCACGTTCACACGAACCTCCATCTTGTTAAGGTCAGCAATACGAAGCATTTCAGTTCCTGTCATCTGCGCTGTTCCAACAACTCGTTCTCCTTTTTTAACGTTAAGTTTTGACACGATACCTTTCATAGGTGCATACACAGTTGTCCTTCTCACGTTCTCAGCCGATTCTCTAACGGTAGCGTTCGAACTGTTCACCACATATTTAGCTGCTTCCAGTCCTTGTGTTGCCGACCTTAAATCATTTTGAGCCACCTTATAATTCTGTTGCGCAAGCTGCCAATCTGCTTCAGAAATTACCTTTTCGTTCCAGAGCTTTTCTTGTCTTTTATAATCTTGCTCAGAGCGCATGAAAGTTGCCTCCGCCCTCGACAAAGAAGCTCTTGAAGATTCCAGATTTGCTTTTTGCTGGCTGAGCAAAGCCTCCGACCTCTCTAACTGACTGAGCCATACATCAGGCCTAATTTTTACCAACACTTTTCCGGTTGAAACAGAATCTCCGTCTTGAACATTCAACTCAATAATTTCTCCAGATACTTCAGGTGCCAATTTCACTTCGATCACAGGTTGAACAGTGCCCGAAGCACTTACTTTTTCTGTAATGGATGTCTTCTTTGACTTTGTGAACTCCACCTCCAAATCGCGCGATTTGCCTATCCATCCCTGGGACTTGCCTAGCACTAAAAAGATGATGAGGAAAACAACGATTCCAATTCCCCAGTAAAGGAGCTTGTTAGATTTTTTCTTTTGCTTTGCCATTCGTAAAAAGTATTAATAGTCTATTGGTTTACCTTGATAAAAGTCGAGTACTTTCTTTTTGAAGATCAAGTCATACTTAGCTCTCACCTGATCTGATTTAGCTTGAAATAAATTATTCTCTGACACTTGATAATCTACGTAGTTGGAAGCTCCAGCATCATAGCGCTGTTTTGTCATACGAAAAGCTTCTTCGCGGGCCTTCACTGCTTTCGCAGAAGAGGCAAAGGTTTTGGCGGCAGCCGTAGCATCATTGTGTGCTGTTTCAATGGCTTGGCGAAGTCTGTTTTCTACATCGGTTAAGTTGATGAATGCTTGCTCTTTGGTAACCTTATTTCTTAACACGTTTGCCCTCGCATTGAATGCATTAAAGACAGGAATGGTTAGCCCAATTGACACCGTTTGTGCAATATTATCTGATATCTGATTGTTAAAAGGTTTTTCAACTATTTCACCTCCAATTGTGGCAGACCTAAAAGATCTAACAACTTGGGTTTGATCGTTCCCCAAGTAGCCAATAACCGGACTTGGGTCAATGATGCCATTTTGAAAAATCTTTGCTGCACTTGAATAATTGGTAAATGCCCCTGCATTTAAATTCAAGCGTGGGTACAGGCTTCCTCTTGCAGCCTTGAGTGCATAATTGGCACTCTCGGTACGGTAAACAGCTGCTTTTATTTCTGGAAGATTCTGCTTTGCTAAGTCATAGATTTGCTCGGTGGTCTGATCTAGTGATAAATCCTCTACGGTTAGTGCAGGCACCTCTACTTCCATTTCAGTTGACGCTGGTAATTGCAAAGACTGTTTCAATTGAAGAAGTGATAAGTTGTAGTTATTCTCCCGCTGAATGAGGTTGAGTTCGTTAGTCGCATCTTGTGCCTCTAAATCGAGTACGTTACCCAGCGGAACGGAGCCGGCTTGTTCCAATTTTTTAGTTCGTTCCAATTGTTGTTGAGTTGTCTTCAATTGAAACTGTGCGTTTTGAAGAAGCTCTTGATTAAAAATAACAGAAGTGTAAAAAGTAATTACAGAAAGTATCACATCGTTCTTTGCCTTAGTCAGATCATTTTCGGCTGCTGCCTTATCGTTAACACTTTGCTTGATGGTGTTCAATACTCGAAATGCATTAAAAAGCAAAAGGTTAGCGTTTGCATTCGCATTCGCATTATTAATTTGTTGATCAATGAATAGGTTGGTGGTTGGGTCAATTGAACGGCCAAAGTTTGCGCCCCCGGAACCTGACACATTGAGGGAAGGCAACATCGTATACCTGGATTGATCCAAAGTAATGTCTGCATTGCGCAAGCCAAGCGCACTTCTCTTTACCGTTAAGTTATTTTGTAGTGCAATCTCAATACATTCTTTCAGTGTGTAAACCTTTTTGCCGCTTTGGGCAAAAGAGAGAGAGAACAAAAAAACAAAAACAAGTGTTGCTGTAAAATTCTTACTCATATCAACGATTGATGTCTGGTATATAAATTACTTCTTTTATCCAACTGAGACTCTGCAAGTACTCAAATGTTACAGGCTTGATGCCTGAATCCATTTCAATTACCTGGCAAGCCAAATCATTTTTTCCTTTTCTCGACACCGACATGGTGGCAATATTGCAGTCATCGTGCGCGATAACATCAGCAATAAATGCAATGCTGCCTTTTACATCGGCCGCGAAGATAATAATCGTATGTAAATTGGCCGTAAAGTCAGCTTTAAATCCATTGATTTCGGCAATGTTTATCATGCCACCTCCACGGCTTTCGCCCAAAACTTCAACAGTACGATCCCCTTTCGTAAGCTCCAGTCGAATAGAATTCGGGTGCAATGTTGATGCATTTCCCACCGATTTAAAGTGGTAGGCCAAGCCCTTTTCACCCGCTATCTCTATTGCGTCTTTAATTCGTTTGTCGTCAGTCGCAAAATCCATGAGGCCGGCCAAGATGGCTCGGTCGCTTCCGTGGCCTTCATAAGTACGCGCAAAGGAATTATAAAAAATGATCTCAGCTTGATCTGGTATGCCGCCCAAAACCTTAATTGCAGCCTTAGCAATCCTCACCACCCCAGCAGTATGGGAACTGGACGGGCCAATCATAACCGGGCCAATCATATCAAAAACACTGCTTTTTTCAGACATACGCGTTTTTAACGGAAGAAATCTGAAAAGGATATTCTTTTGAGGGTATTTTTAACCCTGTTTCTGGTATTTCTTACGAGCGGCAAAAATAAGCTTTTCTTATTTCATCGGCCTAAACTGCAATTGGGGCTTTTATTGAAGGATGTGATTGATAATTTAAAATCTCAAAATCTTCAAATCGATATTCAAAAATAGAATTTGGTTTTCGTTTAATATTCAGTGTTGGCAGATCGAATGGTTCTCGAGATAGTTGAAGGTTTACCTGATCGATGTGGTTATTATATATATGGGTATCGCCACCTGTCCAAACAAACTCACCAACCTCTAAGTCACATTGTTGGGCAACCATATGTGTTAAAAGTGCATAGCTTGCAATGTTAAAAGGCAGCCCCAAGAACACATCGGTACTTCGTTGAAGTAGCATACACGATAACTTACCACCTGCCACATAAAATTGAAACAACGCGTGGCAAGGTGGCAAAGCCATTTTCTCTACATCTGCGGGGTTCCAAGCCGTAATAATATGCCGCCTTGAATCAGGGCTACTTTTAATTTGATCGATAACTTTTGCTAGCTGGTCTATTTTTTCTCCATTGCGACCAGGCCAAGAACGCCATTGATATCCGTAGACCGGCCCCAGATTGCCATCCCTATCAGCCCACTCGTCCCAAATTGAAACACCGTTATCCTTCAAATATTTAATGTTGGTGTCACCGCTAATGAACCACAAAAGTTCATAGATGATCGATCGAAGATGCAGTTTCTTTGTAGTAATCAGGGGAAATCCTTTTTGAAGATCAAATCGAATCTGGTACCCAAAAACAGAAATTGTTCCAGTACCCGTCCTGTCTGTCTTACCAATTCCATTTTTAAGAATGTGCTTAAGTAAGTCGTGGTATTCTCTCATTTTTTATTGATAAAACTCAAAGGTAAAAAAACGAACGATACCAATGAAGACGCTTCTAAACACAGGTTTAGACCGAGCTGAAAATTGAAAAGTATACGGAAGGATGAGCATGCTGAAAAGCGAGTCGGAATAGCGCTTGGCGAACACATCGAATCGCAATCTCCTGGCTGCAATTACGAGGAATCGATTAACTTCGATTCTCTGAAAAAAGGCATGCTAGAAATTCTACTCAAGGAATAAGGGCATGGACAACATCAAGCTGAGAATCAATGCAACAAAAATATTGCTACTCACCGTAAAACACCGAAATTGACGTTCAATCTTGTATCACAAGATGGAGTGAAAAAATGCAAAATACGGTAAAGAGGCTAAAAAAGGCCACTAAGATTTCAGTTTTTGTCTTAGTTTTGTTAATTAAGAAATACCCAAAAAATGGCCAAAAGCCCGTTTTCTGAAACTCATAAGTCGGACATTGCCTCGAGTCTTGTAAAAGCAATGTTCGCTGTTGCAATCACACTATGCTGTACCTCCGCAGAGGCTCAAAATATTGAGGCCTTTGGCTTATATGGTGGCTTCAACTTCCCCATTACAATGGATGAGGGTCTTGCAAAAGATCCCAGGTATCTTGGCCAACTAACTTTTCGCACAACTCCTATTGGTTTTTCCTATGGTTATGACAAGGTTGGATTTGGATTTGTGCTAACACCATGCTATTTACAGGTCGGGCAGCAATTCATCATTCGAAATTCTATTGCCGGTGAGATTGGTAGCCGTGATATTCAAATGGATTACATTAGCCTCCCGATCGCATTAAAGTTACATATAAATGATCTAGCTTTCTTCCGACTTAGCGCAATATTGGGTCTAAATGTCAACTATCTTTTGAAAGGCAGAGAAACAATTTCGCACGCGGCCTCTAAAGTCACCTACCCCGCAGGCATAACAATACCAACAGACCCTGGTTATGTAGCTGTCTATGATGGAGTATTCGTGCCTGCTGTTAATGATTTTGAATACGTTTCGAACGACAAATTCAATTCGATTCAGCTTTTTGCAGCAGTGGGGCTGCGCTCTGATTTCGATTTGAATGATGAATGGAGTATTAACTTTGATGGTCGCGCCAATTTCGGACTTTTCGACTCACGCCAAACGAGCTATGTGAATCAACTAAAGAACCCATCAGGAGGTGCGGACTTCAACGGAAACCCTGGAGCGCCCGATCTTCCAGGGCAAAGGCGCGATATTTATTTGAGCGTAAGTATTGGCATTTCAAAAATCATCCAAACGAAAATTAAATTTAAAACCAAGCAAACGGGTAACATAAATAGAAGAGGGAGCAATATTCCGAAACCTCGAAATCGCAGACCAAAAGGCTAATACAACTTAGTTTACGAAATCAAGAGAGTAACTCGCTTCATCGCCTCTGTGTGGCTTTGCCCGTGATGTATATTACTCTGAATAGTATCCACCAGTTCCTTTACACGATCACGGTTATATCCGAATTTGACTGCAAAAAAATGTGATAACTTCATTTCTTCGCTGTGTACATTCTTATCAATACTCATCATATGAACTAAATCATACAACTGATGGAATTTTTCGTTTGCATCGGTTGGGACTTCAAATTTAATATTGTTCGGGTTCTTTCGAATTTCTTTCAATTGTCCTTCACTGATTCCATTTCGTTTAGCAATTGATTTTAATAGATCATACTCCACCTCGTCAAAACTACCGTCCACCGCGGCCATTTCAATCAGATTTTTCATGTGGCTTTTAGCATTGGTCTTACCCTGACTGAAAGCGCCCAACAGGTCTTTTAAATTCATATGAACTCGGTTTAGAATAATAAAAATACGCGATTTATTATGAATTCAAAATGAATTTAGACTATCGCTCTGTTAAATCTCTTGGCTTTTCCTGACACGGACAAATGCCGAAAATAGAGTTAATTGGTTTCTAGATCGGACAAGATTCTGGCCTTCAAATTGGGAGCCATAATAAACGTCATTATCTAGATAATCGGTTAAAAAACGTAGGGTTTGCATATAAACCAAGAATTGCCCAGCCAAGAAAAATGAGTTTTGCTCTTTGGTTGACAGGGCGCCTTTCATGCCCTCTGAATACCCCTGAACAATCGCATGGTAGAAAACAGGCCTGACCTCGATTTTAGATAAATCTATTTCCTCTTCGTTGGTCGGTGACACGTAAGTTCTCATCATGTCGCCTACATCGCTGAAGAAGTAGCCCGGCATTACAGTATCCAAGTCGATGACACAAATACCCTTATTGTCCAAATCGAACAACACGTTGCTGATTTTAGTATCATGGTGAGTGACGCGCAGTTTGAATGCTGGATTCATGCGAATGCGATTGTATTCATCCACTAATTTCGCGTAACTTCTGATTTGTGCAATCTCATTGGAACAAGCATTAACCCGTTGCGGATTGCCTTTTAGAAGCACGCTTTCAAATTGTTTGTAGCGATAGGCCAAATCATGAAAATTGGGAATCGTCACTTGAAGTTGCTTAGCATCAAAGTCGGAAAAAATGCTTGAGAACTTACCAAACTGTAGCGCTGCCTCATAAGCCTGATCGGGCGTTTCAACCACTTGAATGGTTTTAGAGTTTTTAACAAACGGGGTGAGTCTGAAGTACCCGCTGCCCTCTTCGTAGGCTAACTCTTCGCCACTTTCTGTTTTAATTGCCGATACCAGAAAATAGTCAGACTCGATTGCCGTTAGATGATCTGCCAGCAACCGAATATTGGTGGCGATCTTCTTAGGCTCTTTAAAAACGTTATCGTTAATGCGCTGAAGAATGAAGTTCTCCCCTTTTGCGCTCACCTTCCAGGTTTGGTTAATCAATCCACCAGAAATTACTTCTAAGGAAGCGTTTTGAAAGTGAGAGCCATATTGTTGAAGGATGTTGTTCATATGCTTATCTCACGCAAAGCCGCTAAGGCGCAAGGTCAATTTATTGAAAGCTTCGCGCCTTTGAATGAAACTATTACAATACAACGTTTACAATCCTCCCAGGCACCACAATCATCTTCTTAGGTGGTTTGCCTTCCGTCCACTTTTGCACAATTTCTGAAGCCAGTACAATTTTCTCAATGTCTTCTTTAGGCATATCTAAAGCGAACTCCATTTGAGCGCGCACTTTTCCATTGATGGAAATCGGATAGCTAAACGTACTCTCCACTAAATACTGGTCATCGTACTTTGGATAAGTTGCCGTCAAAATACTTTCACTATGTCCCAACTTTTCCCAAAGTTCTTCTGCAATGTGCGGAGCAAACGGAGAAAGAGCGATTACCAATGGCTCAACGATGGCCCGCTTATTACATTTTAAAGAACCTAATTCATTAACACAAATCATGAACTCACTTACCGAAGTATTGAAAGAAAAATTCTCAATATCCTGCTCTACTTTCTTGATGGTTTTATGAAGCACTTTCAATTCTTCACGTGTAGGCTCTGCCTCACTGACTTTCAAATTGCCTGATTGGTCATGGATCAAATTCCAAACTTTACGCAAGAACTTAAATACCCCATCTATGCCTTGTGTACTCCACGGCTTTGAAGCTTCCAATGGCCCTAAGAACATTTCGTACATGCGGAGTGTGTCGGCACCATAGCTGTCGATGATTTGATCTGGGTTAACTACGTTGAAATAAGACTTCGACATTTTTTCGATAGCCGAACCGCAGATGTATTTGCTTTCCTCCAGTATAAATTCAGCACTAGCAAAATCAGGCTTCCATTTCCTGAAAGCATCTAAATCAAGTTCCAATCCCTGTACGATACTTATATCAACATGTAATTCGTCAGTTTCATGATTACTTTTCAACCCAGATGAAACAAATTTATTAGAACCCCTAAGCCTATAAACGAATCTAGAATCCCCTGTAATCTTTCCCTGATTAATCAACTTCTTAAACGGTTCATCAAATTTAAGGTAGCCAAGGTCGTGTAACACTTTTGTCCAAAGGCGAGCATATAGCAAATGTGCGACTGCATGCTCTGCTCCACCAATGTACACATCCACTTGGTTCCAATAGTCCAATGCTTTGGGATCTGCGAAAGCGGTTGTGTTGTGTGGATCCATGTAGCGCAAAAAATACCAGGCTGCACCTGCATGGGTTGGCATGGTGTTGCTGTCGCGTTTCTCGTTTGGCTTAAAGTTGATCCAATCCGTCAGGTTGGCCAATGGCCCTTCTCCATTGCCCGATGGCTTGAAGTTATCAGAAGGCGGTAACTCTAAGGGAAGGTCGCTTTCCTTCATGGCATAGGGCATATCGTCCTTAAATACGACAGGGAACGGCTCGCCCCAATAACGTTGGCGACTCCAACCTGCATCGCGCATTTTATAGTTTACTTGTCGTTTGCCAATGCCTTTCTCTTCCAACTTTTGGATGGCCACATCAATGGCATCACGCATCACTAAACCATTTAAAAAACCGGAATTTTCGAGAATAGCATCTTTTGTTGGATTGGCTTCTTCTCCACTATACTGCGAACCGATGATATTGGTAATAGGCAACTTAAAGTGCTTCGCAAACTTATGATCACGCTCGTCACCACATGGTACGGCCATGATCGCACCAGTTCCATAACCGGCCAATACATATTCACTGATCCAAATAGGAATTTGCTTTCCGTTGAATGGATTGGTTGCGTATGCACCTGTAAACGCTCCCGTGATTTTCTTCACTTCAGCCATTCGATCCACTTCCGATCGGCTCTCGACATACTTTAGGTACTTATCAATGTCTTCTCTCTGTGCTTTTGTCGTTATTTGTTTAACCAGTTCATGCTCTGGCGCAATCACCATAAAATCAACACCAAAAATCGTATCGGGGCGGGTGGTAAACACCGTGATTTTACGTGGGTTGACCTCACCCCGTTGCCCTGCGTCCTTTTCGGAGAAAACCTCACCCCCCAGCCCCCTCTCCACAGGAGAGGGGGAGGCGAGCTCCGATTTGATTTTTTCCAAAACTTCCGACAGCGAATTCAAGACTTGCTCGTTGCTAAACCGGATTACTCTAAAACCCTCGGTTTCAATAATTTTCGTTCTTTCTTCGTCTTCGCGTTTTTGATAATGATGAATAGAGCCGTCTAGCTCAACGACTAATTTTTTCTCAATACAAACAAAATCAACAATAAATTTCGCAATGGCATGCTGCCTCCTAAATTTTTGCCCTAGATTACTGTTCCGAACCGCTTGCCAAAATCTATCTTCTGCCTCTGTTGGTTCTCTCCTATTCTCGCGGGCATTTTCTTTTAGAGCGCCCCACGTTTTTGAATCGGTTGTAAAAACAAAATCTTGCGCATAGACTTCATCGGAAGCACCCCCCCTCTCCTCCGGAGAGGGGCTGGGGGTGAGGTGAAAATTGATACTTGCTCCAACACTCTTCCCAATCCAATTCCGCTGGATGTCTTTCATCGACTCGCTAAAATCGATTTCATCCAATCCTTTCAACAAGCGATCGGCATATTCAGTGATGCGCAAACTCCATTGGCGCATTTGCTTTTTCACGACAGGAAAACCTCCGCGGTAACTCACACCATTGATGACCTCATCGTTGGCAAGCACAGTGCCTAATGCTTCGCACCAATTGACATCCGTATAGGCAAGGTATGCCAAACGGTATTGCATCAATATTTCTTGTTGCGTTTTTTCATCAAATCCTTTCCATTCAGCTGCGCTGAAACTCTTAATTCTAAATTTTGAATTTTGAATAGGGTGAGGTGCGCTTCCTTCCTTTTCAAAAATCTTAATTAGTTCGGAAATGCGTTCCGCCTTTTCTTTTTTACGGTTGAACCAGCTATCGAAGATTTGCAGGAAGATCCATTGCGTCCATTTGTAATAAGAAGGATCGCAGGTTTGCACCTCACGACTCCAGTCGTAGCAAAATCCTATTTTCCCTAACTGCCTTTTAAAATTATTGATATTATCCTGTGTTGAAATAGCGGGGTGAATGCCATGCTCCAGTGCATATTGCTCAGCGGGCAAACCAAATGCATCGAAGCCCATCGGGTGCAACACATTAAAACCTTTGATCCGTTTAAATCGTGCGACAATGTCAGAAGCAATATAGCCGAGTGGATGCCCTACATGAAGACCAGCCCCAGATGGGTAGGGAAACATGTCCAGGACGTAATACTTTGGTTTTGACGTATCGTTGGTGACTTTATAAAGGGCACGCTTTTCCCACTCATTACGCCACTTCTGCTCAATGTTTTTGATCTCTTCTTTGCTGTAATCGGCCATTTCAATAAGTCTTATTTTTAAGAACCGCAAAAATAAGCCAAAAGCCTGAAATGACCTTCTTAATTTAGCGAGCTATCAGCCATGCTCACTACCATTTGCGCCTTGTAGTACTCCTTCTTGGCGTAGTACCAAACAGCATCCCGAATACACCTCTTACGACCTCTTTTCCAATTTGTTTGGTAATTGGTGAATTGATTACCTGCTCAAACGTACTCTTTTCAGCCCTTGCCGTGCGTGCAGGTTTTTGCTCTTCTACTTGCTGCTTTGCCTCGGCTTGCTCTTCCTCCTGAGCTTTCAGTTTTTCAGTCAATATTTCAAACGCACTTTGGGGATCAATCACCTCCTGGTATTTTTTGAAAATCGCAGACTGATTCAATTGCTCTTTATACTCACTTTCAGTCAAGGGCCCCATCAAGGAAGCAGGTGGAGCCAAATGCACAGTGACAGTTTCCGTGGGAATACCCTTCTCGTTTAAAACCGTTACGAAAGCCTGGCCGGTGCCCAATTGAGTAAACTGTTTCTCCAAATCGTAAAATTCAGACTGAGGAAAAGTTTTTACCGTTTCCTTCAGCGCCTTCACATCATTGGGGGTAAATGCACGTATCACATGACTTACCCTGTTGCCTAATTGTGATAAAACAGTTGGCGGTATATCTTGTACCAACTGCGAACAAAAAAAGATGCCCACGCCTTTGGAACGAATGAGTCGAATTACTTGTTCGATCTGATCCATGAATGCTTTGGGGGCATCCTTGAACAACAAATGCGCCTCATCAATGAAGAACACCAACTTGGGTTTATCCAAATCTCCAGCCTCTGGTAGTTTTTGATAGAGTTCAGCCAACAACGAAAGCATGAACGTAGAAAAAATCGCAGGCTGACTTTGCACATCAGATACGTTTAGTAAACTGATCACTCCTCTCCCATCCACCTTTTCCATTAAATCCTCGATGTCAAAAGATTTCTCGCCAAACAACTGCGCTACACCCTGTTGCTCCATCGCCACAATTTTTCGCAGGATGGTGCCAGCCGTTGATGATGAAATTTTTCCATAAGCTTCTTTGATTTCTGCTGCACCCGCGCCTTCTGACAAATAGTTAAGAACCTTTTTCAAGTCATTCAAATCAACAATGGGAAGTTTTTTGTCATCCGCATATTTGAATAGAATCATCAATACACCACTCTGAATCTCATTTAGCTCTAAGACCTTGCCTAACATCACAGGGCCAAATTCAGTAACCGTGGCACGCATCTGCGCTCCGATTTTTCCACTAAGTGAATAAAGCTCAATTGGAAATCCAGTAGGTTTGTAGCCTTCAAGACCAATTGATTTTAATCGCTCGTTGATCTTTTCATTAGGCGCACCTTCTTTTCCCAATCCCGAAACATCGCCCTTCATATCAGGCATAAAAACGGGGACACCTGCCAGCGAAAGCTGTTCGGCCATCAATTGAAGTGTACGTGTTTTTCCCGAGCCTGTAGCACCTGAGACAAGGCCATGGCGATTCATCATTTTCAATGATAGGTTTACCTTTGCCTCTTTCACAATTTCACCTTCGAACACCCCAGCACCTAAGAAAATTGAAGCAGACGGGAATGAGTACGAAGAAGCAATGTCCGTAACGAATTTCTCTTTTGACATAAGTTGCTTACGATAATGTTATAATTTCTTTTTCAGAAGCCAATCAATTTGTGGGTCATCGCCCATTTGAAAAATATGTTCACCAAATTTCTCAAAACCCCACTTATCATAAAAATGCTGCGCGTTGAAGTTACGCTCCCAAACACCCAACCAAATCCAATCATAGTGATTTTCCCTTGCATAAATCAACGCCTTTTCCATCAAATGTTTACCAATCTGTTTTCCGTGATAAGCGGTGTCAATGTAAAGGCGCTGAAGTTCGATGGTATTTTCCCCGATTTCATTCTTGACCTCGTCATTGACACGAAGCCTTAAAAAACCAACCACTTTCTCTCCATCGCAAGCTAAATAGAGTACTGAAAGTGGTTCGTAATATTCGTCCTGCAGTTTCGACAGACTATATGATTCCGTAAAAAACGACTCCATATTTTCGGGCGTATTGGAGTCTGCAAACGTGTCGTCATAAGAGCTAATAGCAACTTCGCGCATAGCTGCTGTATCTTCCAACGTTGATAGTCTGATGGTGATTTTCTCCATACAGCAAAATAAAAAAGAAACCCCACTTTAAAGGCGGGGTCTTCTTATAAATTATAAAGAATTATTTCTTATCCTGAAAATTCTGGAATGTATACGCGACCCCCAAAGACAGCGCCTGACTTATCTGAATTTCTTTGTCCTGGTCATAAAAATACATCGCGATACCACCGAAACTGACATTGATAAACTTATTCACCTTTGCCGTCAGATTCAAGTCCAATCTATGATCAATTCTATCTAGCTCCAGTTTTTCGTAATCGGCAAACAGAATATAACGCCACTTCAAGTTTATGTTGGTAGCAATGTCTTTATTAAATTCTGCCAATAATTGAAATGCCAGCCACTGGTAACGAACACTTTCACCTAGTTTCACACCATAAGGAGTAGGGTTTGTGATCGGATTATAAAACCGATTGACATCATTAACAATTGTAGCTCGTGGCGAAAATGGTGAAAGTCGCAGTTTGAAAAAAGTATTAGGATGATATTCAAATCCCAGAGCCGCGGTAATGTACGCAGGGGCAAAGGCACCAGAGATCAGAGTACGTTGCTCTACACCTACTGCGTCTTTTGCATAGGAAAATCCGTCAGCAAATTGAGATTGTAAATTGGCAGAAACTGAAAAATCCCATTTCGGATTGATGGCACGGCCATAGCGGGTGTCCAAGAAAATACGATCAAGGGTTTTACGAGTACCCTGCCCTGCATTATTGACCATACCATACAGGAGATCAATTTCATTGTCCCAAGAATTTATTCCGTTTTTATAGTTGGCCTTATAATTCAGATACGCATTGAACCCAATGGAATTTATTCCCCCGGCTTTCCAATTAGAAGAAAAGGAGGCTTGATTGAGGTTGAGGCCAGCTTTAAATGCCTTTTTCCAATGGGTCAAGGTGTCAACTTTAACAACTTGAGCATCGGTATTCTGAAAACAGACCAAAAAAGCAATTGATAGAATAGCGCAGTAACAATGACTTCGAGATTTGAGCATAAATTCAACTTTGGTTTTTCGTAAAAATACAAAACCAACGATAAACCTCTAAATATTGCTCAGGCGGATCTCATCCAAGGCTACTTCTGTGAGGGGCTTGGTAATGAATTTAATTACGAAATCATTGTTGACAATTTTATCGATGTCGCGCTTATTGTCAGAACTCGAAAGGATGATGACTTTGCATTTATTGCGAACTAGCTCTCCAAATTTTTCGAACTCGTAGAGGAAAACAAAGCCGTCTACAATTGGCATGTTTATATCCAGGAAAATAATACTAGGCAGGTTATCCGCATCACCCTGAAATTCACGTAAATAATCTAAAGCTCCCTTGCCGGAACTCTTAACTTCTACCCTTTTTGCGAATTTCGTTATCTCAATAATACGCTTGCTGATAAAATTATCGGTATCATTATCGTCAACCAACATCACCAAATCCAATACTTTTGCAGTATCTATCACCATTCTTTTGCTTTTTTAGTTGACTACTCCACCAAACTTGAACTTCAGTTCGAATTTTGAAGTGGTAAAATTATTCATTTTTTGGAGTTTTAATGAAAGGCAGTAGTAGAGAATCAAATTTAAGTAAGTTATCTGCCAAATAAGCATAAATAAGATGGGTTACTTTCTCTTAACCCTAATTTTCTCCCCTTCTTTTACACTTAATTCTTTTTTGTCGTTCCAGTCCATTAAATCCTTGATGGTCACACCATATTGCCTGGCAATTGCATAAAGCGTGTCTTGCTGGGTCACCGTGTGCGTAAACGAATTGTTGGCGGTTGGGTTGACTTCAGGCGCAGGGCTTGCATGTAACTTTTCCTCTATTTTTTGGGGATACAAAATAATCTTCTGCCCGATCGTGAGGCTTCCATTAATTGATAAACTATTCCATTTGGCAACGTCAACCACTGACACCCGATAGGATTTTGCGAGGGAATACAAAGTTTCTCCCTTTTCCACAGTGTGCTCAGTCACTAGTTGGCTTTCATTCACGCTTCCGGCAGCTTGTTGAATTATCTCTTTTTGCTGAATAATCTGAATTTCAGCCGAGTCACTCAAATGTAGAGAGTGACTTGTAGGTGTTACTTCCCAATTGAAAGATTCTTGTGCTAGTGAAGCGATCTGCTCGTTAGGAACCTCAGGAAGTTTCTGCATTGGCTGGTCTACTTGTTTTTTCGAAGTAAGCCAAACGATTGAACCGACCTGCAGCCTGCCTTCGTCAACGCCCCTGTTCCATTTCTTTATCTTCTTTAGCTGAATGCCATATTGTTGACTGATCGACCACAGATCATCGTCAATTTTTACTTTGTGCTGCAATACGGTTGAGGATGTCTTCTTGCGCTCCATAAAGTAAAATGCTCCGGCTTCGACAGAATGATCTATTTGCATTTCGTTAAACTTTAAGAAGCGCGCCAATGTAATCCCGGCTTGGTTCGTCAACCCTACCAATGATTCTCCTTCCAGTGCTTTTATGGCTCTTAATCCATTAATAAATTTTACTTCGCGATTCTGTTGCTCCTTCCTGGGCGCCATTGGTTTTGCTTTTGATGCTTTTTTTGAAGCCAATACTGGAGCTGGGCTCGTTATCCCATTCATGACACCGTTCGGAACCACGACAACATAGGCTCGGTCGTCTGGAATCATACCCGTTAATGCCCACTTGTTGTATTCGCGAAGAATAGACTCCTCTACATTTACTTCTTTAGCCACTTCGGCCAGCGACTTGCTTGCTCTCAACTCAATGGCTGCAGCGGTGATTTGAGGAGGCCCGTCAACGGCATTTTCAAACGCTACCTTGTGGGCAATGAATTTCTTAATGTACCAATAGGTATCAGCTGTAACTTCAAAATGACGCTTTCCGTTGTGCCTGTCTCCGACTGATCTTTTTGCACCACCTGCTCCCATCTGGTAGGCTTGCAGGGCAAGTATCCAATTGTCGAATTGCTGATTGTTTTGTTTGAGATACTTGGCGGCACCTCGTGAAGCCGAAAAAATATTCATCCGCTCGTCAATTTGCGAATCCACTCGTAGCCCCATACTAATAGCAGTAAAGTCCTTAAACTGCCAGAACCCAACAGCATTGGAGACAGAGACCGCATCGGCCACCAGGGAGCTCTCCTGCAATACAAGGTATTTCAAGTCTTCAGGTACATTCTCCTCTGCAAAAATCTGGTTGATGATAGGAAAATAACGCTTGGCACGCTCCACCTTTTGATCAAAATACTTTGGGTTTCGCACAAGCGCATCCACATCCTTTTGAATTTCGCGTCTTGCCTCATCGCGAATAGCGAGAGTCATATCTGCAAAATGCATTTTGTGGGGAACCACAGGAGCTTGTGCGTACGAGGCAGTAACTCCAAAAAAGATGAGTGCAACTGCAAAAAATCTCATTGCCTCAAAGGTAGTAAAAAGAAAGACAGAACAGATTCCCAGATTGTTAATTTTTGATCTTTTGAATCAACATTAACCCATCGCGTAGTGGCAAGAGCATACAAGAAACACGGCCGTCTTTTGCTACTTTTTCGTTGAATGAGGCAATAGCCTGGGTATCCTTATCGAGTTTTTTCTGTATCACTTTTCCGCTCCAAAGCACATTGTCAGCAATAATAAAACCACCTACCTGTACTTTCTCAAATACGAGATCATAGTAAAGGCTATAATTCTCTTTATCTGCATCTATAAAGACCAAGTCGAACTGAGTATACAAAGTGGGTATCAATTGAGATGCATCGCCAATCAAGTAGTTTATTGCGCCACCTAATTTTGCCTCATCAAAATAACCACGTACCCGAGTTTCCAGTTCTTCATTATTGTCAATCGTCACGATTTGCCCGCCCGACTGAAGACCTTCTGCCAGGCAAATCGCTGAATATCCGGTAAAGGTTCCAATTTCTAAAATCGCGGAAGGTTGGATCATCTTACTGATCATTGAAAGGAACCTACCTTGCAGATGACCAGACACCATGCGCGGCATCAGGATATCTGCCTGTGTATCCCGATAAATCTTTTTTAACAAATCAGATTCTACCGATGTGTGGGCTCGGGCATAGTTATCAATCTCGAGAGGTATAAACTCCATTCGTCTATTTGGGCTCCATGATCAAACAACTCAATTCATCTTCTTTAAACATCTCATTGGCAATTTGCTGAAGCTGATGTGCGGTTATCTCCTTTACTCTTCCTTGCAATTCTTCGAATGTGACTATCTTTTTTAAGTCCAATAAGTTGCGGGCCATCATCATCATAAAACTGATGTTGCTCTCTTCAGCCATCGCCAAGTGCCCCAGAATTTGCTCTTTGGAGGAGGCCAGTTGTTTTATACCAAGCGGCATATCGCGTAGTTTTTTCATCTCCACTTTCACCAGCTCAATACTTTTTTTCATTTGAGAAGGCTCGGTACCAAACGAGATCATAAAAATACCCGTATCTGTAAAGGGTACAAAGTGCGATCCTATTGAATACACAAATCCATACTTCTCGCGAAGTGCCAGATTCAGACGCGAATTCATTCCCGAACCACCTAGTATACTGGTGAGAACATAAAATGCACTTCGCTTTTCGTCAGTCACTTTGTAAGCAGGCCGCCCGATGGCACACCTCCCCTGCCTGACCTCACGCTTCAAGGCAAGGTCTTTTGCTTTGTAGTTTGTAAATTTTTTTCTTCTCTTTACCGATGCCACAGCCGGTATACGACCCAAGTATTTTTCAGCCAATTGGATGACCTTTTCCATCGAAATATTCCCAACGGATGAGAAGATGATTCGAGAAGTATCTAAGTGCTCTTTAACAAAGGATTTAAAATCGGTCCGCTTAAACTTGCTCACTGTCTTTTTTGTGCCTAGTATATTCATGCCAAGCGAGTGTCCAGAAAAAATGAGAGAGTCAAACTCATCCTGTAATGAATCTTCTGGGTCATCGTAATACATCGACATCTCTTCTAATATCACATGCCGCTCTTTTTCAATTTGCGCGGCCGGAAAAACAGAATCGAACGTGATGTCTGCCAGTAATTCAATGGCTCTTTCAAAATATTCATCGCGAAGGGAGGCGTAGAACATGATCTTCTCCTTATCGGTGAAGGCATTTAATTCTCCTCCCAAGGATTCCAATCGATTGAGGATATGGAAGGACTTTCTTTTTTTGGTGCCTTTGAACGCCATGTGCTCCCAGAAATGGGCGATGCCCTGGTTATCGGGACTCTCGTCTCTACTGCCTATATCGAGCATGATGCCACAATGAACAATCTTGGTGGAGGCAACCTGGTTGTGAACCACCCGGATTCCATTGGGTAATGTGTGGATTTCGTAATTTCTCATTTGCACGGCAAAGTTAGCAATTCAATGGTAGGCTGCGCCCAAAAATTTTCCCATCAACGAACGATACCGACCGCTCGCGGGCATCAACTTTTAATGCGTGTCGATATTTTTTAAAATTGAGAGCTATTTTTTGGCACTACACTTGTAACACCTTTCAACCATGGAAACACAAAAAGTAAAAACCTGCTTCACCATTACATTTACCCCTGATCAATACCAACGCGCTGTGTCTTATGTAGAAGATATGAGCAAACACCCACAGCGGGTTTACTGGCAAGGCAAAGAGGGGAAATCAAAAGAAGAATTAGTCATTGAGCAAATTGCTCATCGCGTACTGTCGGGGTTTTACAACAACGAGCCGTTCAAAGCAGGCAAACAGATTGTGCGGATGGATAGCATGACGTATTAGTCGACTCTTGCTGACGACTAAATCCGATCGATCACTTTTTCAATCAGCGACTCCACTACTTTTGTGGAATCTTTTGAGAATTTGTTTTTCATCCGATTCGCGATAATCGCATTGACACTTAGCACGTCATGTCCCAGCAACCTACCCATTGCATAGTAAGCGGCTGTTTCCATTTCAAAATTGGTAAGCCAAAACTCGCCTTTGTGATAGTAGTTCAAGTCTTCCAATAATTTCGGAAATCGAATAGGAACGCGTAGCTCTCTTCCTTGTGGGGCGTAAAAGCCAGGGCAAGTCACGGTGTTGCCCACCTGCATATCAAAAGCCAGTTGCTTGCGAAGCGTTTCAGAGCCTTGAGCTACATACGGCATAAACGGAAGGCCAATCTTTTTCTGAATATCGTGGGCCACGCCCGTCTCAAAGTCATCCATGGGCAAATCATAGAAATTCATGAGATTATCAAAGCCCACGGCATAGTCCGAAACCAAATGAGAACCAACGGCAATATCTTCTTGCAAAGCCCCCGAGGTACCAATCCGAATAACCTTTAGCTTTTTCTTCTTCGCCTTGGGTTCTCGTGTTTTCAAATCGATGTTCACCAGGGCGTCCAACTCGGTAAAAAATATTTCAATGTTATCAGTTCCGATTCCTGTGCTGATTACAGTAATCTTTTTTTCATTATACTTGCCCACGTGAGTGATAAACTCTCGTTTGTTCATTTCAAACTCAACTTCATCAAATAGTTGACTTATCATATAAACCCGGCTAGGGTCTCCCACCGCAATAACAGTATCAGAAATATGCTTTGGTAAAAGATTGAGATGGTAGACGCTACCATCTTTATTCAGAATCAAATCGGTCTCTGTGTATTTGGGCATATTCAGTTTAGTTATCGGCTTACCTTTTGTGCAGGATTTCCAAAAACGGTTTCTCCTGCTTTCACTGACGCTATCACCACAGAACCAGCACCAATTCGTGCACCCTTTCCAATCGTCACTCCAGAAACGATCGTGACCCCGGAGCCGATAAATACTTCGTCTTCTATCTGCACACCAGAATTGATGTTTGAACCAGAGCCCACCTGCACCAAATCTCCCAAAGTGGCCTCAACACCTACCGACACATTAGCATGAATCAGGCAATAGCTTCCCATTTTTGCAGCCGGTGCCAGGTACGCTCCATAATCAATAAAGTTGCCATGGCCGATTTCTGCTTTGGGAGAAATAAATGACTTGGGGTGTACAGCATTCACGGGTTGTACGTGACGAACGTCTTTCAACACACTCACAATATTTTTTCTAAGCTTATTGTCATCAATGGCAATAAATGCCTCACACTTTTTACCAATCAACTTCAAAAAGCCATCGTCATCGGTATCACCTAATACCACCACTTCATCAATAATTAATTTATGTAGTTTCTTATCGTCATCTAAAAAACCATAAACAACTACGCCATTGTTTTCAAAAATATCTTTCGCAGCTCGGCCGAGCGCGTTTGCCCCAAAGATGATAACCGGATTCTCCATGGTACAAAGGTAGGGATTGATCGAACTACTTGGTAAGAAAAGAAAGGCGATTCATCAAATAGTTAAGCAATGGATTGCGGAAAGAAAAAACAAAAATCATAAACGGGAGAAATCCCACCCGATAGCGCGAGAGTGTGCCAAAATTGGGTGTCGACAACGCGAGAAATACACAAAGCACGACCGAAAAAACAAAAAGAGGAATGACAAATGGAGGGCTTTTCTTTCGGGCAGATGCCAAATAGGAAACAGCTAATACAAAAATGATCAGATTTTCCAGGGAGGCGAGTGCTGATGGAAGGCCACTGGCCTCAAAAGGCAATGGCCTGAACAGGGCAGAGAACAAAGCCCACGGAGAATTAAGCGCCATACTCACAACAGTAGGCTCAAGGTTATAATAATGAATATAGTTATTGCTTTTTGATTGCAAAACGGACAGGTCATGGTTAGAAACGATTACCTCCATTACCCGCTCAAGGTGAAAATTAGGGTGAGCAAAACTTGCCGCTGCAGCAAGCAACAGAAACACACCGAGCCAACCTAAACCTGATTTACGCTGCGAAATTTTTCTATTCTTGGTTAAAATGAAAACAAACAAAGACGAGAACCAGGCAGCAATAATAATACCCAACCAATAGTATTTGATCGACCAACCTATCCAAACAGAAAAAAACACCAACGCCCATTGTACAAGGTGCACTTTTGCACCATACAAAAGTCGAATGAGTATAGCTGTTAGATAATAAACTGCGGCCATTGCCAACGTTTCCTTCAACAAACCGGAAGACCAAAAAAGTATCGATGGAAATAAAAAAATGGCTAACGCTGCTGCTCGGGTTGAGTCCGGGGCGAATCTTCTCAGTTGAATAAACAAAAACCAGCTTGAAAAAAATGAAACCAACGAAAAATAGGAAGCGGTTACCCAATAATTGTTGCCTGAAACTAAATTCAAGAGACTGACTATTTTTACAAAAAGAAACGAGCGGTCATGCACATATAAAAAATGTGTAACCGTACTTGTGTCGTTGCTAGCCAGGAATAGATCCCAAAATTGAGAAAAGACAGACGTTGCAAGAAGAGATAACTTTTTTGCTTCCTCAAAATAAGTCCATGTGTCTCCTCCCGGATAGTAGTACGTATACACGAGCCCAAGCGATAGGGCAGCCAACCACTTGATAAAAAAAGCGAACCAATAAAATTTCTGCAGGTCGACCCCAAACGAACGCTGGAAACCGATGGCAAAGCCAATGATCGCTATACAATTTACGATTAATAGAGCACTCATTGAGGACGAAGGAGTGACGCACCAACCACACAATTGAGGCAATCTCGTTTCTGGCAAAGGGTATTGTATTGTTCGATCAATGCCTGTGAATCAAACGAAGATTGTAGTGACATGCCAAGACCCGACCATATTTTAGTGATCTTATTTACTTCTGCGGGGATGTGCTGAAGAATTTCCATGGCGCGATCAACATACCGCTGATCATCTTTGGCCTTTCCATACGCCACCCACAAAGGAACAATCGTGTTGATGATCACGTTCTCTTTCGATGCCTGCCCGAACGAGTGAATTTTTGTTTTCGATTTTCGGGCAAAATGAAAATGAGAATGCCAATAAACCGAGGGCGAACACGATAAAACAGATTGCAATTTAACAAATGAATCTGCCTCGATGAATGTCGGGAAAAGACTCTTTTCCGATGCCATCAGTGAAGCAAATTGTGCAATGCGAAGCGTGGGAAAGTTGGCAGGCCGCAAACGAAGGAACTTCCATTGAGCCGTGGAAAGACGGGAATCGTAGATCGAATATTTTTTGGAAAGAAATAGATATTCTTCAAACAATGCCGTGACATATTCATCCTTCGTTTTTGTTTCCAGCATGCCTGCCTGGCCAAACAGCAACGCCTCCAACTGTAATAAATTAGAAGAGTGCTTTGCAATAATTTTATAAGGAAGGGATTTTGCCAATTGAAAGAAAGATTCGCTGTTAATTTTAAATCCGAAGTTTCTGGCTAAAAGCTGATAGGCGGTTTCTTGCCAATCGCCTCCGTTGGATTGCAATACCTGCTGCGCCTCGTGGGCTTTATATTCCAGCCTTTTCAAAAGCGATTTTTCTACCATCGACAACTTGATCAATTCATCGGCAGACTGAAATGATTTTTCGCAGGGAATGACGGTGCCACTGGTAATCAGTTTTCGGTAGGCCTTCAACAACGATTCATCTACCCGATCCTTCAATTCAATGGTTGGAATAACCGACCCATCCATTCTTGTGATTACTTCATCTCCTTCCCAAACCACGTGAAGGATCACGTTTTCATACGCCTTGTCTTGAGTGTGTGAATGCGCTATCCAATCGGAAGCTTTCTGATGTATCTCCACATTCCCCACCCAATCAAGGTCACCGATACGAATCTTGGCACCCGAAAAATCTGGACCGGCATTCGTATTGAGCCAACCGGTTTTAAATATCGATACTTGCTCACCCTGCTGTGTTTCCAGATTGGCTTTATCGAAATATTGGAATTGCCAGATATAGTGCAGAAAAGATTCGTTCATTGCCATGTATCCATGACAAGCTACTACATAAAATAATACGAATCAATGTAGAAGCCATCTCAAAAATCAATTTCAATGGCAGCCTGAGCTTGTCGAAGGCTACTTCGATTTCACAAAGCTGGTTTCGGCATACTCAACTTGATAATCTGCTATTTTTGGGAGGGCTTGTGGATACCTATCTCACGTATTTATGGAGATAATGGCTCATTTCGTCCTGAACTTTTTTAGCCGCTGCCGTTGCCGCTTCAGCGAAATCTTCACCGGCAGATGCGTAGATAATTGAACGGGACGAATTCACCAGAAGACCGCACTGCGCATTCAACCCGGCCTTTGACACAGCCTCTAAATCTCCGCCTTGAGTGCCCACGCCCGGAACCAAAAAAAAGTAATCGGGGGCGAGTGCCCGAATGGCTCCAATTTTATCGGCATGCGTTGCCCCCACCACGTACATCATCTTGTCGGGGGTTGCCCACCGCTGCGAGGCAAAGATCACTTCCTGAAAAAGGTATTTTCCGTCTTGCGTTTCAATGAGCTGAAAGTCTGTACTACCTGGATTAGAGGTATGTACCAATAAAATCGTCCACTTGCCTTCAAATTCCAAAAATGGCCTCACCGAATCTTCGCCCATATAAGGCGCCACTGTGAGCGCGTCAAAATCCATTTGCTGGAAAAAAGCTTTTGCGTAAAGTGTAGAGGTGTTTCCAATGTCACCTCGCTTAGCATCCGCTATCGTAAAACATTCTTTGGGAATATATTCTAAAGTGCGTTGCAAACTCTCCCAGCCTTTATAGCCCGATGCTTCGTAAAACGCGATATTGGGTTTATAGGCTACGCAGTAATCTTTCGTGGCGTCAATAATTTTTTTATTGAATTCAAAGATGGGATCAGGTAACCGAAGCAAATGCTTCGGTATCTTTTCAAGGTCGGTATCTAGTCCAACACACAGGTAAGACTGCTTTTTTTTAATTTGTTCGAAAAGCTGATCGCGGGTCATACTAAAAAGTAGTCTGCATCCTATCGTACGTCAATAATTTCCACACCAGGATACTTTTTAGGATCGAAGCTAAAAAAGGTATCATCTATCTTCAAATTGGGAGTAAACTTAGTGATCACATACTTGTACCTATTGCCTGACTTGTCAAACATCGTCCAGCTCTGGATACTCTTGTCCTTCTTGGCAATCATCATTTTTATCTTGAAGTATTGGGCATTTTTCTTTTCGGGCACGAGGTCGATTTCCTCATACACCTGACCCCCTTCTGTCTTTTCTCCCAAAAAAAGATACCGGAAACCCTTTTTATAAATATCAAAAATCTTTACCGGATTTATATCATCTGAATTTGGGTCAAAGTTATCGATGTTGACTTCCTTTGCCGAAGGGAGATAAGTCCACACGGTAGTACCATTATTGACAATCTCCTGATCGTCCAACAACAATCTAAATTTCTCACCCTTGACTGTGATCTTGCCTTTCACTTCTTCTTTTACTCCTTCTGTTTCATTGGTCATCAAGGTGGCGAGACTGGCTTCAAAGTTGGCAATCGACTTGTATTTTTTGCTCATTGCTTCCAAAATCTCCAATGCCTTTGGATCATATTGAGCCATTAGTAATTTTCCAAAAACCAGAAAGGCAGCCAGTAAAACAAACTTTTTCATTGCCATAAAATTCAAGTTAACTATGTCGTTCTTTCAAATCAGTCAATAATTGTTCCAAACTCATTTCATCTTTGATTAAAACTTCACGCGCCTTTGACCCTTCAAAAGGCCCCACTATTTCTGCGGCTTCCAGCTGATCTATCAGGCGACCGGCACGGTTGTAGCCCAATTTCAATTTTCGCTGGATCAATGACGTACTTCCTTGTTGATGCATGACGATCAACCTAGCTGCCTCTTCAAATAGGGCATCCCGTTCGGATAAATCTACTGAATTTGCTCCCCCATCATCTTCGCCTTCGAATTCCGGCAACATATAAGCCGAATCGTAGCCGCGTTGTGAACCGATAAACTCACACACTTTTTCTATTTCTGGTGTATCTACAAACGGACTTTGCAAGCGTATTACGTCCGATCCATTAGAAAACAGCATATCGCCCATCCCAACGAGTTGGTCGGCACCACCCGAGTCTAAAATAGTACGCGAATCTACTTTTGAAGTAACACGAAAAGACAATCGCGCAGGGAAATTTGCTTTGATCACCCCGGTGATAACATTAACAGAAGGGCGTTGAGTAGCGACTACCAAATGAATACCGATAGCGCGTGCCAGTTGAGCTAACCTAGCGATGGGGGTTTCAACTTCTTTGCCAGCGGTCATCATTAAATCGGCCAACTCATCAATTATCAAAACGATATAAGGCAAAAAACGATGACCTTCTTTCGGGTTGAGTTTTCGGGAAATAAACTTCGCGTTATATTCTTTCAGATTTCTGGCTCCGGCATCTTTCAAAATTTCATACCGGTTCTCCATTTCGATACACAGGGAGTTAAGCGTATACACCACTTTCTTTGTGTCTGTGATAATTGCCTCTTCGCTATTGGGAAGCTTGGCCAGATAGTGTCGCTCAATTTTACTAAACAATGACATCTCCACTTTTTTTGGATCGACCAACACAAACTTCAGTTGGCTGGGGTGCATTTTGTAAAGAAGCGAGGTAAGAATAACATTAAGTCCTACTGATTTTCCCTGGCCTGTCGCCCCTGCTACCAGCAAGTGAGGCATTTTCGCCAAATCAATGACCAGCAATTCGTTTGAGATTGTCTTCCCTATTGCAATGGGCAAGTCTTTGTCCGATTTTTGAAACCGCTCTGAAGCTAACACTGATCGAATACTAACCATTTCACGGTTTTTGTTCGGCACCTCTATACCAATTGTACCCTTGCCTGGAATGGGTGCAATGATGCGGATACCGAGCGCAGATAAACTCAGCGCAATGTCATCCTCCAGGTTTTTAATTCGTGAAATTTTTATTCCCGCCTCAGGGACAATCTCATACAAAGTAACGGTAGGCCCAATGGTTGCCTTGATGCTTTGTATACCAATTTTGAAATTGGTAAGCGTTGCCAATATTTTGTCTTTATTTTGATTGAGCTCCTCTTGACTTACCTGGACTTTCCCAACTTCGTACTCGTTTAATAGATCGATGGGTGGGAACTTGTAGTTACTCAGCTCAAGTGTGGGATCATACAAACCTTGTGCCTCCACCAATTTCTCAGCTAAGGCATCCGTTTCCAAGACTGGCTCTTCAATAGTAAAAAGTGGTTCTTCTTTTTCGATTCTCGGGGGTTCTACTTCCAATAGAATATCCTGAATTGGCTTCGCAACTTCAGGCTTGCTTTCAAATAAAACAGGTTCAGGTTCTTCGTCTGCAAGCGTAGGCCAATGGTCCCGATCATCTGTATAGGTTGGCTCAACCCGATCATCATCGGTTGATGCCAGTGCTGCGTTGCCCATAGGCTTTGGATCTTTTACGTGAAAAGCGTTGATGGCTGTTACGTTGAAATAATAAATAATGAAAACAAACAAGCTTAACACCAATAGTAAAAACGTTCCCCACCCAAAAAGGCTGTCTGCTATTTTAGACAACTCATAGCCCAACCCACCACTCAAAAAACTAATTTCATTGACGCCCGCAAGACTATGTGTGAGATAGCCCAAAAGCAGGCTGAGCCACAAGCCGGAAAATGTGGAGAATACAAAAACTGAAAACACAGACACAAGTTCTCTCTTGAAAACCATTTTGAAGCCAAGAAGAAAAAGAATGGGCGGAATAAAGAAGGCAGAAATACCCATCCACTTGAAAACCAAATAATGGCTTGTCACCGCACCGTATAAACCCAACCAATTTTCAGCCTCTTTGCCAGAGTCTAGAAGAGTAGTGGACCAAAGAGCTTCAACAACACTTTGATCGGACTTTCCGGTGAATAAATAAGACAAAAATGCGGTGAACAAATAAACCGCTGATATGATCAGGAAGAAGCCAAGGGCTAACCCCAGGCGAGGATCTTGAAAAAAGGAAAAACTGAATTTACTTTTCGGCTTAGTAGCCTTAGGCTTCTTTTCCTTTTCGGGTTTCTTAAATGTATTGGACTTGTAGGTATTTTCGGCCATCTCAGAATTGCGCAAAAATAACCAAATAACAGGAAACTTTCGAACTTATTTAGCGATCACGGGCTCGCTCAAACCACTGTAAAACTTCGAAGAAAATTTCCCACCGACTAGTTTAACGCTTTTACGGCATTGCCCCACTCTTTTGAAACAGTTGTAAAAATGGAATTGCTCGACCAAAATCCAACTCCCATTTCAGCAACAATCCATTGGCAATTAACGCCAACACAATCATCAAAAGAAGATAGAAGCGAAAGTGTTTCTTATCTAGAAAAGAGAACAAAGACAAAGCAACGGGCACAATTGCAACAGCAAAAGGAAACAAGGGAAAGATGACAAGCCCAATAACTCCGATGCTAACCGAAAGTAAATGACCCATCCGAAAAAGAAGTTGTTGTTTGTCCTGGCTATTCAACAATCCGGCCACTCCAAATAGGACATACGCATCCAATGGCAGCAGTATAGCCAACCCGATAATACCAAAACCCCACGTGCCACCATTCGTGCTAATCGTTTTGATCGTCAATGGTATTGCCACCAAAATAGAAAGAAGGATTAGTGCAACACCTGCCCATTTGTTGATTGATTTTATTTGTTCCTCGATTGCAGACATTACCTTTGGCTTATACCACAAGTAGCAGAAGCAATGAGGATATGCTACTGATAACTGTCACCCCTGAATGCGACTCTTATCATAACGTATTGAATCTATAGAGCGCATCTTTAAAGAAAAAAGAAAGAAACCAAGCAAAACAAATAACACTTATGATTTCTGTAACCTCCACCACCGACAAGTATATATTGCAACCTTCCCTGATAGCCAAACATAAAAAAACACTAGATTGGTTATCGACATCGCTTTTCTGGAAAAAGGAAATGTCATTTTTTCAAAAGTTGCTGGATAACATCGCCCCTAAGCTATCGGCAATACCAGACAAACAAAGGCTTGATCATTTTCAGCACTTTATCACTTACTATAATGCGGAATTGATTGACAGTCTTCGCACTAAGTTAAGGCTACACGAAAAAAATTTGGCAGAAATGCTTGAACAAAAAAATGAACTGGTCAAAAAGTACTTTGAGGAGCACGATGAACTAATGGGCGCCTTAGAAGGTGCCAACACTCAAATTTTGCTGACAAAAGAAGATTTATTTGATTTTGTTGGAAAAGCAATGACGTAGCTTCCGCTTCGTAGAAAGTATACAATTGGAAATTATTTAATTCTTTTTTTATGGCACTCCACTTTGAAAAACATGCAGCAAAAGGAAACGAATTTGTAAACCGTCTGGCAGCACACCTGAAGGACGAAGACAATCGCGATCGGGCGGGGCGTGTGCTACGCTGCGTGCTAAGGGTCCTTCGCGACCGCATTACCCCCGAAGAGTCATTCCAACTGATGGCACAACTGCCAATGGCCATTAAGGCTATCTATGTTGATGGGTGGATGCCGCAACGGCATCATGCCAGAATAAAAACCATGCATGAATTTGCCGAACAGGTGATAAAAGAAGACGGCTTATTGGCATGGCGGGATTTCTCCACGGTAGAAGATGCGCTACTAGCCTGCGAAGCGGTTGTCAAAACGATCGCTGACTATGTTACAGCTGGAGAACTGCATCAGGTTATTGCGGTTTTACCTGAGGATATGAAAGCCTCCTTTCTTAAATGGGCTCACACCCCGTAGGTCATGATATCGATTGAAGTCTGGCTTTACTGGTGAGGATGATTCTTTTTCGGAAATTGTCGCAGAGACGCTTCAACCGCTCGGTTGACATTAGCTTCTGTAAGAGATGGATATAAATCGAAATAGGATACAGCTACTGAACGCCATACCATCTTACCCTGTTGCTTGTCAATCAAATCAATGATAAAAGTGCCTTTTAAAAGAAGTACTTCTTCTCTGCTCGTAAACGGAATAAACTGATGGACCTCATCGGGGCGGTGGTAGGCATAACCGGTATCCGTTTTCATCACCACTTGAACATCCATCAATAAATCCGGGCTGTCAGAATTAAACGCAACACCCTTTCGACCCATCTCAGATTTTATGGCTTTCTGCATATAGCTCCTAATCAGCGAATCATTCAGGTAACTGGGGCCCCGGAAGGTGAATTCACAACTTTCCAACCAACAAAAAGTTTGATATTTACTAAAATCATGATTTGGGAGTTGCAGGGTGTGAACTTTCACCGCGCAACTTGCCGCCACCAGCAATAGGGCAAGCCAAAAGGGAGCTAATCGTGTCATTTTCATTTTTCAAATTTAAGAGCCTTGACTTTCATACTAACTATCATACTACACAAGCCGCCTACTACGCAGAAAACTGCCATACAACATGAGCATAATACCCAGTACAGCAAACACAAGTTGCAATGGGTGCGTATCCGGTAACAAATAAACTTGTATCAACGTCCAGCCCGTAAGAATAGCTCCTTGAAGCAAAATAATAGTTGGATAGGCTTCTGCTTTAGCTATCGCGAAGCCTGCGGCTACCAAACTCAGCACCCCCACAAGTACAAGAAGTAGTAGTCCCGGCATTTTATAGTCCGGGAACGGAATAGTCATTTGACTCGGATCACCCAATCCCAGCGAACTTCCGGAAGGATCAGTCAATAACAAAGTGCCTCCGACACACGCACACAAGCCCGTGACTATCAACAAAACAATTGCAATTAATCGAGCCCAATACATCTTGATTTCTTTCCGACAAAGCTATAAAACCAAGATGAATTATTCCATGACAAATGTCCAAAACTAAGATGACACGTGTCATGCAAAAATCAGTCAACTATCATTGCTCCACCTTCTATCATGGTCGTACGTTTGTATCGGATTTCTCCACTAACCAAACAAGAAATCCAAGAATATATGAAAACGTTAGCCAAAAGAAACGTAGATGTATTTCCATCACTCGTTTCCGATTTTTTCAGAACCAGCCCATTTATGACTGGATTGTTTGATGTTGACATGGACTTGCTTCCTGCAAGACTTGGCGTGACAGTGCCTTCAGCTAATTTTACAGAAAACGAAAAAGAGTATACGATTGAATTAGCTGCTCCCGGCTTAAGTAAAAAAGATTTCACCATAGAGATGGAGAATGACCTGCTAACTATTAGCGCTGAAAAAGAAGAAGAGAAAAATGAAAAGGAAAATGGGTTTACAAAGAAAGAGTATTCTTTCAACACATTTAGTCGTTCATTTACTCTTCCAGAAAACGCCAAATCAGAGAAGATCGATGCGAAATATGAAAATGGTATTCTCACAATCAATGTTCCAAAAAAGGAGTTGACTCCTCAAAAACCAAGAAAAGAAATACCTGTTTCATAGTTTAAAGAAGCGCTACTACCTTCATGAAATCGGGTAAGTGCTAGGATTGGCCAGATTTTATTCATTCAAAAATGAATGATTTAAGTCTGGCCTTTTTGCGTGCGGTCAAAATAAAATAGATATTGCCATTAATCGTTTTGTGATATCTTGCAACTGCGATATAAAAGCTTACTATGGCGGTTGATCCGAAAGTCGAAAATACCCACCAACTTCTCCAAGTAACGAATAACGAATTTGAGACACTTTTTAATCATGCAACCATCGGGATACTGATGACTGATAGCAACGGGTTGGTCGTCAATTTCAACAAATATGCCGAACAACTTTTCGGTTACCAAAAGGAAGAGGTAATGGGGAAGCCTGTTGAGTTACTTATCCCACACGGAAAAAGGGTGGCACACATAGCCCATCGAACAAACTTCAACGAGCATCCAACTAATAGAGTGATGGGTGCTGCCAACGAATTGTTTGCAAAACGAAAAGACGATTCTGTTTTTCCCGTTGAAATCAGTTTGAGTCATTTTAAAAATGACAGCCAACTATTTGTAATCGCATTCATTATTGATATTGCGGTGCGTAAGCAAAATGAAGATTTACTCAAAGAGCAAAAAAATCAAGTGCTGCAGTTTGCTGAACAAACTAAACGCCTCAACGCAGAATTGGAGAAAAAAATAGAAGACCGCACAAAGATGTTGAAAGAGACGTTAGAGGCGTTAGAAAACACGCAGCAAGAAACAACCAAAGCGCTCAATTTTCAAAAGGCCATACTCAACCATGCCGGAGCATGTATTATCGCTACCGATACTCATGGAGTCGTCCAGTTGTTCAACAGCACCGCGGAAGAATACCTGGGTTACTCCAAGAGCGAAGTTATTGACCAAGTGAACGTTGTTCAATTCCATCTGGCTTCGGAGATTCAGGCAAAAGCAGCTGCCTTTTCGAGAGAGATAGGTAAAATCGTAACCCCGGACTTCAATGTTCTATCTGCTAAGTCAATGGATGATTTACCCAATGAGCATGAATGGACATATGTCCGAAAGGACGGCACTACATTTACCGTTTCGCTCAATGTAACAACCTTGCGGGATGCACAAAATAGCATTTCCGGTTTCCTCGGGGTGGCGGTTGATATTTCTGAGATAAAAAAATATCAAAATAGTCTCCAGGTTGCGTTAGAAAAGGAAAAGCAACTGGGGGATTTAAAATCTCGGTTTGTCACCATGGCTTCGCATGAATTCCGAACGCCATTAAGTACCATTCTTTCCTCTGTATCGCTCATCGACAAGTACACAAGTGTCGAAGATTTGGAAAAAAGAGAGAAGCATGTTAAGCGCATCAAAAGTGCCGTGGGGAATATGAAAGATATCCTGGAGGACTTTTTATCTCTGGGTAAAATGGAAGAGGGGAAAATACAACTCAATCCTGAACTACTAACCCCTGCCGAGCTGCGCGATGAGCTGGAGGCCGTGATACAAGAAATGCAGCGACTGACGAAACCTTCCCAACAGATCACCCACACCTTTACAGTTACTGAAGATTGTAACGTTGATCGGAAAATGCTGCGGCATATCATGACGAATTTGATTTCAAATGCGATCAAATTTTCTCCGGAAGGCAGTTCCGTTGACGTCAGTTGTGAAAACAAAAAAAACGAATTGGCCTTCACTATTCAAGATACGGGAATCGGCATATCGGAGGCAGATCAGAAGCACTTATTTGAGCGGTTTTTTAGGGCTGAAAATGCGTCAAATATACAAGGCACTGGTCTTGGCCTCCACATCATTAGTAGGTACCTGGATCTTGTTAATGGACACATTGAACTTGCCAGCAAATTGAATAAAGGCAGCACGTTCATCGTACACATTCCGCAATAGCCTTCAAAAAAAAGCAGTAGGCTAGTGCACTCGATCAATTGATTTTGTCACTATCTTTGAAAAAGCTTCATACCATGAGTAAAATATTGATCATTGAAGATAACCTGGAAGTGCGTGAAAACACGGCCGAGATTCTCGAATTGGCACAATACAAAGTGATTACAGCCGAGAATGGAAAAACGGGCGTAGAACTAGCCATAAAAGGGAAGCCAGATCTAATCATTTGCGATATTATGATGCCCGTTTTAGACGGATATGGCGTGTTGCATATGCTCAGCAAAAACCCGGAGACAGCCGCAATTCCCTTCATATTCTTGACGGCAAAGTCTGAAAAATCAGATTATCGAAAAGGGATGGAGCTAGGTGCGGATGACTATATTACCAAACCTTTTGACGACACACAGTTACTCAACGCAATCGAAATCAGGCTTAAAAAATCGGCACAGCTCAAAAAGTCGTTCTCGGCAGATGCTGAAGGCATGAACGCATTTATGGAGTCTGCACAACAGCACACAAAGCTCAAGCTTACCGACAAGGCGCGTCAGACCCAATCTTACAAAAAGAAGTTTATTCTTTACCAGGAGGGACACCGACCGCAGTATCTGTATCTTGTAGTTGCTGGCAAGATTAAGACCTATAAGACGAACGAAGACGGGAAAGAATTCATTACTAACATTCATACCCAAGGAGATTTTATAGGATACACGCCCATCCTGGAAGACTCGGCCTACAAAGACAACGCAGAAGTATTGGAAGAAGCTCAGTTAATGCTGATCCCCCGAGAAGATTTTCTTTCTCTAATTAGCCACGACAACCAATTGGCAAGGCAGTTTATCAAACTTCTAAGCCACAACATTGTCGAAAATGAGGAAAGGCTGATCAACCTCGCTTACAATTCCGTGCGCAAGCGTGTAGCAATTGGCTTATTAGAAGTACACTCAAAATTCAAGACTGCACCCAACAGCAACCCTTCGCTGGAGATTTCCCGAGAAGACCTGGCACAAGTGGTTGGCACGGCCACCGAATCATTGATCCGCACATTGAGTGAGTTTAAGGGTGATAAATTAATTGATATTAAAGAAGGGAAAATAAGAATTCTGGAAGAATCCAAACTGAGGAACCTGCTGGGGTAAAATTCTTTTTCTATTGATTCATCTGTTCGCCTTCTGAGTTTTGTTGTTCTAACGGCCAATGATCAGTGTGGGAAATTTCTACCCACACGTTTCCGGATTTTCGTAACACCTTCACAATTAAGTTAGCATATTGCAAAAAATCCTTTTTGATGCTGGCGATGGATCTGTTTTTACTTACACTAATCGTGAACGGATTTTTCTGAACCAACTGGAAGTCATCGCCCAACTTATCTTTATGAATATTCCCGTTGATAACCATAGTCTTGAAGAGCTCCATTTTCAAATAGGGATAAAACCGACTAAAGTTCTTTCGTATTTCTCCAATCCTTATTCCATTTTCAATTAAGACCTCCATTTTTCCATCCGATTCAAGCTTACTACTCGTAACCATAGATCATCAAATTCATATTCAAAATTATGTTATTCTCATATTGTACAGCGCTAACATTTGCCGATGAAAAAGCTGATTGTTGTCATTGCTATGATCTTTTCAAGTATCAGTTAGCCTCTGACCCAAAAAAATATTGGTCAAACTAACTATATCAAATTTGAAGGATTGATCAACTAGACAAAATGATTTTTGTCATGTGAAGAGCTGAAATTTCTCGAAACACGGGTCTTTACAACCCTACCAGCCAATGATAGGGTTGAGCTTTTAACCCAAACCATATCTGCCTAAGTGACTGGATATTATGGCAATTATGCTGATTTTGATATTCTCCCCTTTTCGCTATCACCACTATTTGTGTTAAAGTAAATTTAAACGGCAATCTCAATCTTATCAATCTCCTTCATCAACCGATCTGTTTCTGCTAGGGCAACGATGATTTTCTGGTAATGGAGTATATCTTCAAATTCTAGTTTACGATCTTTTCTATCCTTGAGCCATTTTTGTGCGGG